>CAXGRW010000169.1:0-9140 GCA_964012125.1 uncultured Rhodopirellula sp. | reverse complement strand
TGTCGCTGCCCTCCTGTTATTTGTCGTGGCCTTACTTTGGTGGAGCAGCGGAAACAACAACCAGGACAACAACAAAGGCACCGCGGGGAGCGGGGGCGACCCAACTGCGGCAGCCAATTCAACCATCGCCTCCCCCGTTTTCACCGGTGATCCGATCCGAGTTGGAGTGCTCCACTCCCTGACAGGAACCATGGCCCAAAGTGAATCACCGGTGGTGGATGCACTGTTACTGGCAATCAACCAAACCAACCAAGCTGGCGGACTGCTAGGCAGACGCGTCGAACCAATTATCCTGGATGGCAAATCAGACTGGCCTACTTTCGCAGCCCAAGCTGAAAAACTACTGCTCGAAGACAAAGTCAGTACTGTCTTTGGGTGCTGGACATCAGCCAGTCGCAAGACCGTGTTGCCGATTTTTGAAGAACACAACAACCTGCTGATCTACCCGGTGCAATACGAAGGCATCGAAGAATCACCCAATATCATCTACACAGGCGCAGCGCCCAATCAACAGATCCTGCCCGCCGTGAGATGGGCGTTTGAAACACAGAACGCACGAAAGTTCTTTTTCATTGGGTCAGACTACGTCTTTCCCCGTGTCGCTAGTGAGATCATTACCGATCAGATTCAGGAACTGGGAGGGGAAATCACTGGGCAAGTCTTCGTTCCGTTTGAAGCAACCGATTTCAACTCGGTAATGACTCAAGTCGAAAAGACCAAACCCGACGTCATCCTTAGCTGCATCAATGGAGCCAGCAACACCGCTTTCTTTAACCAACTGCGCAACAACAAGAAACTCGATAAGATCGAAACCATCTCATTCAGCATCGGGGAAGAAGAACTGCGATTCATGAATCCGGATCGTATGACCAATGACTTTGCAGCATGGTCCTATTTCCAGAGCATCGACTTACCGATGAACAAGCAGCTACTGGCTGATTTCCATGAGAAATATGGGCCCCAACGCGTCTTCACCGATCCGATGGCGGCAGCCTACTTTGGCTTCAAACTGTGGGCACAAGCTGTCGAAGAAGCGCAGAGCGATGACCCAGTCGCAATTCGCCGCGCCATGCTTAACCAGCGAATTAGCGCTGCCGCCGGCCCCTTGCGAATTGACGCAACGACCCAACACACCTACCAGACACCGCGGATCGGAAAAGTCCAACCCGACGGCCAATTCGAAATCGTCTGGATGGCTGACACACCACTTCGACCACAGCCCTATCCGCCATCGCGCAGTACCTCGGATTGGCGAGCGATGCTGCACGACCTCTATTCAGAGTGGGGTAATCAATGGTCGGCGCCCAGCGAGTAACACCTGCATCCCGCAAGTGCCTGCGAGGCTAAAACCACTTGAGCCCCCCGCATTCCTGAGCCTGCCTACAAAGTGGACGCTCACCACCCTGGGATGCTCTACCGAGCCAGGATGAACATCACCACAAGGGTGTGTTCATCCACAACTTGGATGTAGCGTTAAGTCGCAAGAGGACAAACGCGATTTCTCAATTTTCAGAAAAGCTGGTTTTGATCTCGGTCTGCTGTTGCTCGAGCTTTAAGAGCGTAACGCTAAACCGAAGCTTCTCTTTCGTAAAAACAACCATGCTCATGGGCGGGTCAGCGATCAGTTGTGATCGCTCGTACTTGGTGCTGTCGTACGTGTACCCGAGTTTTTCCATTGCTTCGATGTAGAATGGCATGATCAGATCGATCGAATCATTAGAAACTGCGGTCATAGTCACACCATCTTTCAGCGACTCAACTTGACGTCCCAAGCCAGTTACGATCGCACCAGTGTACTCCGGCAGATCGTTATCCACGTACAACTTGGGATACTCCATCGGCTTTCCGTTTGGAATGTCACTCACAATGGGAGTGCTGGTATCGATATCCTCAAACGCACCGTCTCGACCACAGCCAACACAAAGAATCAAAAAAGCAAACGAGAGACGAATATGCATGGGTCCTTCTCATGAACAGGTGGTGCCCGGAAAAGCACGGACGATGCTATGTAACACGCCGGCATCCGGTAAGCGATTAATTCAACAGCCCACAAGTTACCCTGATGCATCCCAAGCAGTAAGATCACAGAACAGGTCGGAGGCCAGATGCGTGATCTTTTCTTCATTTCGTCAGGCACAAAGCGATTATGCCCTGCGGAATCAAGTGGAAATGCATCCGTACTGCACCTTCACAAAAGCAAGAACACCCCAGCAATCAACGGACTCATCAGGTGACAAACACGGCCCGGCGTTGCTTTCGATGCTTTCGACCAAGGCAATTGTGCTACTGCTCCACCATTCCAACGGTTGCCAATCGCACTCCTCTTTTGATGCTGCAGCATCGTCGCGAGAGGTTTCACCCCTTCAACACCGCACGCATCGTCAATCAGGCATTGGAACAGAGCAACCTGCTGGTAGGACACAACCACGACCTCTCTGAAAGGTTTGATCAACTACCGCTGGAAGCAGGGACAGGCCTACTATTCCCCGGCGATGACGCGAAAGTGCTAACAGAGATCCCGGAATCGGAATTCCCAAAACAATTGATCGTGCCCGATGGAACGTGGCATCATGTCAAAACCTTGATGCGTGACATACCACGTTTGCAAACGTTACCCCGATTCTGCCTGGCACCAACCAACCCAAGCCGATACCGCATCCGCCGTGAACCCCACGCACACGGACTGTCGACACTTGAGGCCGTTGTGTCAGCGTTGCGTTCCATCGAGCCCGAAACACGGAATCTGGAGCAGTTACTTGCAACTTTTGACCGCATGATCGACAGCCAGATCAAACAGGGCACTACGAACTGGAGAAAAAACCAACGGAGACGTAGCGGCATCCCGAACGTGCCCCGCGCTCTCACTGGTGGCTTGGAAAACATTGTCGTTGGCTATGGCGAACAAGAACCAGGGAACCTTTCCAATCCAAAATCTGCCACCCCCATGCAACAGCCCTCCAGCCAAGCACAACTGATGTACTGGACTGCCATTCGTCCTGCATCCGGTGAACGATTTCATTGTGCGATCGATTCACCAGCATTTCAAAACGAAGCATTCATGCAACGTCTACGATTGTCGCCGGAAGAAGTTCGTGAGCGAAGCTCGCGGAGGGACTTTGCGAAAAGATGGAGTGCATTCTTACGACCAACTGATCGACTTGTGGTCCTGCACCCCAGCACTGCAACACTACTGCACCAATTACAGCCCGATGCACAACCACCACTGATTCTTAAAGCCATTAATGTGTCAATCAATACGGGAACTGACATAGCAAGCTCAAAGTGCTTCCCAAGCCACCATGGGAAAACCTCAAACTCTCGCGCCGAAGAACGACTGAACATTGCGATTGAACGAGTTGCATCCCTGAATCTGGCGTTCCGAAAAACGCAGTGATGTCTGACGGAACACAAGGAAAGACGCCCGCCCTTGCCGCTCGCGGGCAAACACAATTCCGGCATACCAAAAATGCAAAAGACCACTTCGGACAGCAGCTCGTCGAATTACAATTGAGGAATACACAACAGGTGATGCAATGGGACAAACCATTCCCATTCTCAATGTTCGCCTGCTAACAGCGAAACCCCGCGAGTCCAACCAACAGACTCGCGACCCTCAAGCGAGCAGAATCGATAGTCACATGAATCGAAACATTCTTTGCTGCATTGCTTTGTCTTTCCCGTTCATCAGCGTTGTTCTCATCCCTTCGTTTGCCAGTGCGATGCAGGGCAATTCACAAGAACGTACATTCCGCGCATGGGATAAAAATCGCGACGGCGTGCTTGAACGGGAAGAAGTACCTACCGGACCAAGGCAGATATTCGACCGAGTCGACAGGAACCAGGACGGCAAGATAACTCTGGCTGAGCATCTTGCTGCATTCGCAGGCAAACCCACCAAGCCGAGTGCCGGAACCTCAAATGAATCCAGACGCCATACAGTTCGACAGAAATGGAAGCAGGAACAAGCTGGTTTCGATCGCGAATTCTTCGTCCACACACCAGCGACGGTGACCACAGAACGCTCGACGAAGCCAATAAACAACAGATGGCCGGTTACCTTTATTTTTCATGGCAACGGAGGAAATGCCCACTCCAGCATTGGACGATGGCCTCAACTGCTGGAAGGGCACCTGATTGTGGCGCCTCAGGGATACCAACGAAGCTGGAACATCTCAGATGAAAAATCAAAAGCACCTGACGTCGATTTCTTTCGCTTGATTCTCAATCGCATTGAAAATAAGTATCCCAATGCCGACCTTTCCAAAATTTCGCTAGTTGGATTCTCGAATGGCGCGGGTTTTGTGTTTCGCTTGCTGATCGAATTAAATGGAACAATCAAAATCACGAACGCGGTACCACTCGTTTCGTCGATGGTCGAGCAGCAATACCATGATCAGGTTTTCTGGAAACGGTCTGATGATTCGAACACGAACTATGATCTAAAAACAACACCGGCGGGCAAATGCAACCTACTTACCATTCATGGAACCGCTGATCGGGTTGTTCCCTACGCTGGCGGGATGCGTGGCCCCCACGCAAAACACCTGTCCGCCCAGTTGACAGCGTACGCGTGGGCAAAACAACAGGGATATGCGGGCAACCCAATAGCTGACAACGCAGGAAAGCTGCTCAAGAACAACATCATCCGCTACAATTACCAGGGGGCACACGTCACCCATTTAAAGGTTGTGAATGGAGGTCACGGGTTTGGTCCTGCTGGCCGGCAAGTCAACGAACTGGTTCGAGACTTTGTCCAGAGCAACCTCCGCTAATTCACCCGCCTGCATCCCGCGAATCGCCACCGGCAACACACACAAATTGAACCGCTTGGTCGCGAATAAATTCCTTGGTCATCACGTTTAAGTCAAAACCGACTGCCTCGAAGATTGCGGTCTGCTCGCGCGACCTGCACATGATGCCAAGTCATGCTCGCATTACCTCAACAAATTCAGGCAAGCAGAATCGCTTGCCACACACGAGACAACAAATTCATTCCCGGTACCCGCATGTGTCTCCGTACACAGCGACTGCAACTCATTGAATCGAGAGATCGGAATTTAGTCCGAAGCAAAACATGAAATCCATTTTAATTTGCATCACAGCCCTGCTGGTTGTTGCTGCTGATTTGCGTGCGGAAACAAAACCCCTCAAAGCCTTACTGATTGCCGGTGGTTGCTGCCACGATTACAAGGGTCAGCATGAAGCGCTATTCAAGGGCATTCAAGCGAGGTCCAATGTTCAAGTGGATGTTTACTGGACGGATGACGCCAGCACCAATCCACCCTTCCCTCTTTTCGAAAGCCCTGATTGGGCCAAGGGCTACGACGTCATCATTCATGATGAGTGTGCAGCTAGCAACAAGGATGTGGCGGTCATTCAGAGAATTCTGGCTGTCCACCGAACCATACCTGCCGTGCACCTACATTGCGCGATGCACTCGTTTCGTAATGGAACAGATTTGTGGTTCAAGCATCTGGGACTCAAATCGACCAGCCACGGCCCGCAGGCACCTATCGCGATTTCGTTCGTTGATGAGTCACACCCCATCACAAAAGGGTTGAGTAACTGGACCACCATCAAAGAAGAACTTTACAACAATGCGGCAATGCATGATGCCAAAGCGTTGGCCACTGGTACACAAAATTTTAACCGAAATGGCAAAACAGTTGAAGCAAAAGCAGTCGTCGCATGGACGAATGAAAAGCAGGGAGCTCGGAGTTTCAGCACGACGCTTGGGCACAATACCGCAACCGTCTCAGATGACAGATACCTGGATTTGGTAACACGCGGACTGCTGTGGTCCTGCGACAAGCTGACACCAGAGTACCTGACACCCTACTTGGGAAACAACAAAATCACCTTTCTCGCCAAGAAAGAAAAGTCTCCTGTTGTCCCAAAACTTGGAGTCATGCCGAAGAATGCAACCCTCGTGACTCCCTCTGCTTCGTCAACCCAACAGCCGAATCTTCCACTGCACGTCTTTGACGGTAATTTGGAAACGCGTTGGTGCGCCGCTAACGATAAGTACCCGCAATGGTTGGCATGGGAATTCCAGCGTCCGGTGAAAGCCAAGTCCATTAAAATCACTTGGGAATTTGAGCGTGATTATCAGTTCAATGTCGAAGGATCAACGGACGGCAAAAGCTGGACCAAACTGTTGGACGCCTCCCAGAACAAGGATGCGACACAAGGTGAGCTCGCATTGAAGCCGGACATTGCCGTCAAGCACATGCGGATCGCCGGCTTGGGCTCTTCAGGCGGTTGGTGCAGTATCCGAGAGGTATCGGTCAAGGGTGACGGAATCGACACTCTTTGGCCATCCAAAGCCGACGGAAAACCGTTCAGCTATGAGCCAAAGCTTGCTGATCCCTATGCTAAAAAAGGAAATATCCCGCCCACACTGCAACGTCTCACAGCAGCCGAAGAAGCAGCCATTTTGAAAGACGTAAAAGTCGCAGAGGGATTCGAGGCGACCGTTTTTGCGGCCCCACCTGCCGTCAATTATCCGGTCTTTGTAGCAGCTGCCCCAGACGGAACTCTGTATGTCAGTTCCGACGGCAATGGCTCACTGGGACGTGACCCCGAGCGTGGCCGAGTCATTCGGCTTCGAGACACCGACGGTGACGGCCGAGCTGATGAAACAAAAGTTTTCTGCGAGGTCGACGCCCCCCGCGGTCTTGTCTGGGACCATGATCGGCTTTACCTCGTTCACCCACCACACCTATCGGCATTCATCGACACTGACAGTGATGGCGTTGCAGACGAACAAAAAATCCTTGTCAGCAATCTGGCATTCGGATACGACAAGCGTCCAGCAGATCACACCACCAATGGCCTCAGCATTGGCGTGGACGGATGGCTCTACATTGCTGGCGGAGACTTTGGCTTCATGGAGGCAGAAGGAACTGATGGTCGCAAACTGACTCATCGAGGTGGAGGTGTGATCCGCGTCAGACCGGATGGAACTGGATTGGAACTCTACTCAACTGGCACGCGAAACATCCTTGAAGTTGCGGTCAGCCCGCGTATGGATTTATTCGCCAGAGACAACACCAACGATGGCGGTGGCTGGGATGTTCGATTCCACCATTTCACGGGTGGTGAAGACCATGGCTATCCGCGTTTGTACAAAAACTTTCCCGCGGAATGCGTGGCACCACTTGCAGATTATGGTGGCGGATCTGGCTGCGGGGCGACCTACGTCGATGAACCAGGATTTGGAACTTGGAATGATGCACCGCTAACCGCTGACTGGGGAACGGGGGCCATCTGGCATCACTCCGTCAAACCGAATGGTGCAACTTTTTCAGAAACTTCCCCTCCGAAACCGCTGGTACGAATGACGCGTCCTACAGATGCCGATGTCGACGGTCACAGCCGTCTTTACTGCGCGAGCTGGAAGGGAGCCACATTCAAGTGGGCTGGTGCAGATGTGGGATACGTGGTCTGCGTGAAACCAAAGGCAGTCAAGGATCGTCCGATGCCCAGTTTCACCAGCCAATCCTCCGATCAACTTGTGACCTTAATGGATGATCCCAGTCATCGACGCCGGCTGGCTGCTCAGCGGGAATTAATGCGACGCGGTGACCAAAGATATAAAAGGCTGCTCGAAAACGTTTCTTCTCAAAGAAGTGATGAACGAAATCTTGCAGAACACCTGCAAGGCGATGCCAGTATTAACGAAATGCTTGATGCGGTTGAGCACTCCGACCCTGTGATTACTCATATCGCAATACAAAGTCTGGCAAAAAAAGAAGCGGTCGATGCCTGCTTGAATTTGCTGCAAACGCAACTCAAAGCGAAGCCAATATCCCAGCCAACTGCACTACAAGCACTTGCCAAGATGCATGCCCCCAAAGTCGTTACCGCCCTGATCCAGCAGGTCCGTAATGAGCCCGAGGCCAGCAATCGCATGCACCTGCGAGCCGCGTTATGCCGCCTGCATTACAAAGAGGGAACGTGGAAAGGCGACTCTTGGGGCACTCGTCCAGATACACGGGGCCCTTACTACCAGCCAGAATCATGGTCCGAAACTGATCGCATCAACGAGTGGCTGAGACAGCAACTCGAAAAGACCACAGGCAACGAAGCCACCAACCTGATTCTTGAAATCAATCGCCATCGCATCCAGATCGACAATGTCGTCAACCAAATGATCGCACTGGCCGCAGAAGATCCGCAATTAGTGTCACCAACCATTGCAAAGCTGGCTGCGGAAAGCAAATTCTCTGAAGGTGTTGTGCCGTTCCTCACATCCGCTGTGGCAGCATCCGACCTATCGTCAGCGACACTGACGCAGGCAGTAACGGCCTTGGTCAAATCAGGACAAACTGCTGCCCTAAAACCAGCACTGGAAGCCATTTCTAAAATATCGGGTAAGCAGGCACAACGAGAACAGCAACGTGCCTTGCAGATTGTCGTGAAATCACGCTTACTGCAAAACCAATTGCAGCTTGCGTTACAGGAGTGCCAGAATCTGGACTCAGCCATTGGGTTCTGGGCAACAGCTGCAGTCTTGGGCGTGGCACAAGAAAAGAACATCAGCCCGGAAACGCGAGAGCAAGCGGTGCTCAGCATTGACAAAATGTGGAAGCAAGCTGGCCAGCGAATCCGACTGATCAAAGCAGCGGCAGATACACAGAACCACTTTCTTGATGCTCGCATTCTTGAGCTGACGAACCGTCCGGAACAAGACTCGCTTGCAGAAGTTCAGCGTGCTGTCAAAGCGTTGCGACTGACAGACAAATTGAATCCCAACCTGCCTCGCATTGCAACCATTGGTGTGGATGCCGCTTTGAAACAGTTCACCCTCACCAAGGGTGATATCGCCCATGGCAAGCGTCTGTTCAAAGAAGCCAACTGCACCGCATGCCACACTGTAACGAAACAAGCGGAACAACAGGGCCCCTATCTCGGTAACATCGCTGCAACTTATACGCGGCAACAACTTGCAGAAGCAGTACTGCAACCGAATAAGACGATTGCTCAGGGCTTCGCAACTACCTCAATTCTGACCATTGATGGACGAGTGGTGATCGGATTCGTAACGAAGGAACAGGCAGATCAAGTCACCCTTCGAGATGCCCAGGCCAAAGAGCACAAAATCAGCAAGGATGACATCGAGATACGCAAGACGTTAA
>CAXGRW010000168.1:0-9223 GCA_964012125.1 uncultured Rhodopirellula sp. | reverse complement strand
CCAATCAGATCTGAATCACCTTGAATTGGCAGTTGCAGATCATCTCCATCTTCCAACGCCTCATCCGCTAACTCAGGTGGCAAATCATCGACATCGAGCTTGCCATCAGTATCCAGAACCACCATTGTTTCAACAAAATTTCTCAACTCCCTGACATTACCAGGCCAGTCATAAGAAAAGAATCGCTTTGTCACAGCTGGTGTGAAGTGAGCAGCAGGCTTGTCATGACGACGAAGAAATGATTTTCTAAAGTGGTCCATCAATGGCACAACATCTTCAAGCCGATCACGCAAAGCAGGCAACTCGACCGTCACTACTTTCAGCCGATGGTACAAGTCTTTACGGAATGTGCCAGCTTCAATCATCCCTTGTAACGGACGATTTGTCGCGGAGATTAAACGCACATTTACTTTGATCGTTTTGTTATCACCAACCCGCGTGATCTGATTTTCCTCCAAAACACGCAGTAACTTGATCTGAGTATTGGCAGGCATGTCACCCACCTCATCAAGGAACAACGTACCTCCATTGGCATATTGAAAAGCTCCTTCACGGTCAGACACAGCATCAGTGAATGATCCTTTTACATGCCCAAACAACTCGCTCTCGACAAGATTCTCGGCAATGGCTCCGGTATTGATTGCTACCATGCGTTTGCTGCGCCGTGGACTATTTTGATGAATTGCCTGAGCAATGATCTCCTTGCCCGTCCCATTCTCACCGGTAATCAGAACAGTTGCATCAGTGGCAGCGATTCGACGCAACCGATCAATGACCATCTGCATCTTCTTGCTGACATAAATGATGCCCTCAAAACCAAAACGCTCATCAAGCCTCTGCAGCAGCTCGGTATTTCTGCGTTTCAGCGAAACCGCCTCCGCAGCTTTCTCCGCAATCGCTCGAAGACGGTTGGGAGTGATCGGTTTTTCCAAAAAGTTGAAGGCGCCTTTTTGCATCGCCTCCACCGCGACCGGCACGGTTGCATGTCCGGTTACCATCACCACTTCACAGTCCGGCAATCGCTCACGTGCGAGCTTGAGAATTTTCATTCCATCAACATCATTCATCACCATATCCGTGATGATGATGTCGTAGGTTTCACGCTCCACCAAGCCGGCAGCTTCCGGCCCGCTGGTTGCTACCTCACACGTGTACCCCACTTTCTCCAGACTCTCCGTCATCGCACGAGCATGAGCCGCCTCATTATCGATGACCAGTAACTTAAGACTGGACGGCTCGAATGCCGCCACATGGATGGACTCACCCCCGTCTACCGAGGAGTCAGACTGATTTTCACTTACCATCGTTGACTCGTGGCCCGGTTACCGAGTGAAAGGATAAAAACTGATTTGCGAACGCGGAGAAAGATTACGTCTTTAATTTTAAGAGATATTGGCGTTCATCGGACAGGAAAAGTCGAAACAGCCCATCGAGGTGGGGAGTCTGTCCACGAGGCTAGTTTCTCCTCTCTCCTCTGCCGGGAGGGAACTGCCCTTTCTTTCCGGCACGCTGACCTCCTACTGGCAACTGCCCCGCCCGTGGAGCTTTCCTCTTCAACTGGGGACTAATCTCCGCTTCTCTCTACTCGATACTCTCCACAGCTACTCTCCACAGCTCACAGAGACTTTGCATAGCGGCTTTGCAGCGACTCAACTTCCAGATCAATATCTCGTGTAGCCCGCATGGCCCGCACCGCAGCCTCAGCAGCGGCCAGCGTGGTGATGCAGGGAACCCCATGCTGCACGGCCGCCGCTCGAATGCGGCCTTCGTCGGTACGAGCACCTTTTCCACTGGGTGTGTTAAGAATTAACTGAACATCGTCATTCTTCAAATAATCAATGAGATTTGGGTGACCCTCAGCCAGCTTCTTGACCCGCGTCACCTCGACCCCGCCTTCTTCGAGTCGTGCCGCCGTCCCCGAGGTGGCAAGAACTTCGAACCCGAGTTCTCGCAACTCGGTCCCGATGGCCTTGGCTGCCTCTTTATGGCGTGAGCTGAGGCTGATAAAGATTTTCCCTGACTCGGGCAACAGGCTGCCCGCAGCAATCTGGCTTTTCGCGAACGCGAGCGAGAACTTGTCACTCACGCCCATCACTTCTCCAGTACTTCTCATTTCCGGACCCAGCACAATATCGACTCCAGCAAATTTTCGGAAAGGGAAAACGCTTTCCTTGATGGAGACATGCCGTGGAATTGGCTCCTCCGTAATTTGCTGTTCGGCCAGCGAGATTCCCGCCATAACCTTCGTCGCAATACTCGCCACTGGGACACCCGTCGCCTTCGCCACGAAGGGTGCTGTCCGCGAGGCACGAGGATTGACCTCCAGTACGTAGAGCACCAGACCTTGGCCTTCCGACTTGATCGCGAACTGAATGTTCATCAGTCCAATGACGTTCAATTTCTCGGCGAGTTTCTTGGTCGCCTCACGAATTTCGTGGAGTATTGGTTGCGTCAAACTAAACGGTGGGATCGCACATGCTGAGTCACCTGAATGAACCCCCGCTTCCTCAATGTGCTCCATGATGCCCATGATCACACAGTCGGTTCCATCTGCGACGGCGTCGACATCTACCTCAGTGGCATCTTCCAGAAAGCGATCGATCAACACGGGCTGCCCATCTGCGACCACAAATGCCTCAGCCACGTAACGATCGAATTGGGCTTGGTCGTAACAAATTTCCATTGCCCTGCCTCCAAGTACAAAACTCGGCCTAACCAGCATCGGAAACCCGATCACCTTAGCCTCCACCCGAGCTTCATCCATATTTCGAGCAATGCCGCTGGGCGGCTGCCTTAAACCCAACTCATCAATCAGTTGCTGGAACAACTCCCTGTCTTCTGCTGCTTCAATGGTATCAACACTAGTCCCAATGACGGGCACGCCCGCCTCAGCTAAACCCCTTGCCAGATTCAGTGGTGTTTGTCCGCCAAATTGTACGATAACACCGTCGGGTTCAATCGCATCACAGATATTCAGAACATCCTCAATCGTGAGCGGTTCAAAAAACAGCATGTCTGACGTGTCATAATCAGTACTCACCGTTTCGGGATTACTGTTGACCATGACACTTTCGATTCCAATGTCCCGCAAGGCAAAGCTTGCATGGCAGCAGCAGTAATCAAATTCGATTCCCTGCCCAATACGGTTGGGACCGCCGCCCAGAATAACCACGCGTTTTTTGTCACTCTTGGGAGGCAGCTCGTCCTCAACTTCATAAGTGCTGTAGTAATAAGGCGTATACGCCTCGAACTCAGCGGCACATGTATCAACACTCTTGAAGACGGGCTTCACACCCAATTCCAACCGCTTGGCTCGAACTTGGGTTTCCGTTGCAGAAGTAATTTTCGCGATTTGGCGGTCAGAAAAACCATCCCGCTTTGCATGCCACATCTGATCGCGAGAAAATCCGTCGAGCGAACCGATTTCGATCAGGCGATTTTCATGCTCGATAATCTGCAAGAGATGATCAAGGAACCAAACATCGATGTGGGTGAGGCCGAACACCTCATCAATGGTCATTCCTGCCTTGATGGCATACCGGATGTAGAAGATCCGCTCTGCCCCTGGGGTGCTCAATTTCGCTCTGATCTCATCAAGATCAGGCTGCTGCTCGGTTCCCCAGAGGTCCCGATTATCACTACCCAAACCGAAGGCACCAACTTCTAGACCTCGCATCGCTTTCTGCATCGACTCACGGAATGTCCGGCCAATGGCCATCGTTTCTCCGACACTTTTCATTTGCGTCGTCAGTGTTGCATCAGCTTCAGGAAATTTCTCAAACGCAAATCGAGGCATCTTTGTGACGACATAATCGATCGTTGGCTCAAAGCAGGCCTTGGTTTGCTTCGTGATATCGTTGGGCAATTCCCACAGCAGATATCCAATCGCCAACTTCGCTGCGATTTTCGCGATTGGGAAACCTGTCGCTTTACTCGCAAGTGCACTTGAACGACTAACACGCGGATTCATCTCAATTACAATCATCCTGCCCGTGTTGGGCTCGATCGCGAACTGAATATTACTGCCACCCGTTTCCACACCGATTTCCCGAATCACAGCCAACGATGCATCACGCATTCGCTGGTATTCCTTGTCTGTCAATGTCTGTGCGGGAGCCACAGTGATTGAGTCCCCAGTGTGAACACCCATTGCATCAAAATTTTCGATGCTACAAATGATGACCACATTATCTTCCTTGTCCCGCACGACCTCCATCTCATACTCTTTCCAACCGATGATCGATTCCTCAATCAGAACTTCGGTGACAGGAGATTGATCAAGACCGTTCTGCACGAGGGAATCAAAATCGTCCTTGTTGTAGGCGATCGCTGAACCACTGCCTCCCATCGTAAAGCTGGGCCGTACTACTGCGGGCAAGCCGACATCCTGAAGAGCTTCCCTCGCATGCTGCAACGTTTTGACTGTGTGCCCGTTGCAGGTGTCCAAACCGATCTTGTCCATGGCAGCTTTGAACTGCTCACGTTCCTCAGCTTTGGCAATGACCGCCGCGTTCGCGCCGATCATCTCAACTCCGTACTTTTCCAATACGCCGTTGGCCTCAAGATCCATTGCGCAGTTCAAGCCGGTCTGCCCTCCCAAGGTGGGCAACAATGCATCCGGTTTTTCCTTTGCGATGATCTTTTCAATCATCTGCCACGTCAGTGGCTCGATGTAAGTCGAGTCTGCCGTGTCAGGATCGGTCATGATGGTCGCAGGATTGCTGTTGACCAACACGACTTCGTAACCCTCCTCTCGAAGAGCCTTACAAGCCTGGGTTCCCGAATAGTCAAATTCACAAGCCTGTCCAATGACAATTGGACCGCTGCCGATGATCAGAATTTTGGTGATGTCGTCGCGACGAGGCACGTTTTTATTTCCAACGGCGTGGAGCTTAAGGGGGTCATACACAGAACTTGCATGGAGCCAACCCTCAATTCCAAACTTAAGGAATTTCACTCGCGTCCTCAGCACTCTCGGATTTCCGTATAAATACCAGCGACGGAGCGTGAGATTGACACCTGCAAATTGAGGCAGAGGATAACAGAAAAAAGCCGGGTCGTAGAGGACGCACCCAAACCCATGGCAAAAGAAGCCGTAACCGATACCACAGTCAGAGGCAAAACCTCCCCTGCGGGCCAGTTACGGCGGTTTTTCCCACGATCTCATTCATCCCAAAGTCGCTCCGCCTGAAGAATCTTCCCAAAAACAGGCCTCTCCGAATTCACTCTCGTGGATCGCCATCCCATTAGCAGCACGCTAGGACTCATCGAAATAGCATCTGGCTTACGGCATGTCCTTCTTGGAAGAAACCGAAACCCCTGATTTCCGACGCACCAAACCATACCGCCATACGAACCCTGCAGCGATGAAGCCTGCCCCTACCAAAGTCCACCATTGCGGATACTGATAAGAGGCATAGTTCCGCCATGCCAGAAACGTCCAGACTGGCACCGCCACGGGTTCCAGCAACGTAATCAGCGACGCCTCATTGCTCTCCACTTCTCGAACCGCCCAGGCGAAGATCATGTACGGGATCGCCAATTGCACTGCCCCCAGACAAAACAGCGCGATCCATTGCCCACCGTGAGGAAGCGGTGCCTTACCAATGACCAATGGGGCCAGGCACACCACGCTGACGAGATGATTTACCAAGCCAAGCCAAGCTACATCAACACCCCGCAGTCGTCGAAGAGAAACCATGACGACCGCATACATCAATCCTGAAAACAGCGCAAGACCAACAGGCCCGGTGACGAGCGACTCATCTGCTACTCGCGCTTCCATTCCAATAATGAAAACAATCCCCACCAACGACAATCCCACCATCACCCAATCACTACGCCGTGGACGGTCACCAATGCCAAGCAACCCTGCGATCGCAACCCAGGCAGGCCCTACGTATTGCAACCAAATCGTAGTCGTCTCCGATCCATTCACCATCGCAACAAGAAATGAATATGTCATTGCGACGAAGGCCATGGACATGGGCACCATCGCGATACGGAACTGTGGGCGACGCACGAATGGCAGAACCGTCAACGCGGCGAAAACTGCACGCCAAAATGTCAACGCAACACCACGTGTTTCCATCGGCCAATCATCAAACCAAGGAGCCTTGGCATAAAAACCACTCGTGCTCCATAGCAACGCCGCGACTACCACCAGCAGGCGCGAACGATCCCGACGTGAAAGCTTGCCCATCAATTTTCAGTCACGTCGGAGTGAGGCCAACTCATCACAACCTGAACAGGCAGATGGTCACTGGCATAACGGCCAGCGGCAGTTTTTGGATCAAGCGTTGACAGTTGCTCAATGCTAACTGTCCCCCGAACGAAGATGTGGTCGATAATCCGGTCAGAGGCAATCGCGCGAAACCCATTCCAAGTACTGTCGGGACCAGCGACCTTCTGTTTACTCAGCAGACGGGCATCCGTCAGGGATTGATCACCCACCAAGGCCATATAAGGAGGTGACTGTTGCAAACAATTAAAATCCCCCATCACAACGACGGGTATTGCCACGGGCTGATCGCTGACCACTCGCTTGATCAACCGAGCACTCTCTAACCGCGCCGTTGAACCGCGATGATCAAAGTGCGTATTGGCAACCCACAATTTCTTCCCTGTGACTCTATCTTTCACCAGCATCCAAGTACAGGTTCGCGGTAGCGAAGCGTCCCAACCTGCAACACCGATTTGCTTGGGATCATTGCTCAACCAAAAGGTCCCCCGCTCCAGGGCTGTGAAACGGGTCTTCCTAATAGCAAGAGGTGCATGCTCACCCCGACTGCGGCCGTCATTCCGGCCCAAGCCATAGAAATCGAATTCCGGGAGCCTCGCTACGAGCGTTTTCAATTGCCCTGCGGTAACCTCCTGCAAGCCGAACAAATCCTGTTTGGAAAGCAAACTCACCACGACATCAACACGATTGGTCCATGCATCTTTTCCGTCGCGAGAATTATCGTTCCGGATATTGAAAGTCATCAGCTTGAAAGCGTCTGCTGAATCAGCGCCCGATTCCGCAGCATGCGTCTTGGTGATCGAGCCAGAGCTCAAAGCTAGGCACGCCAAGGCAAGCAGATTCAAACAGCACACACGGAATCCGCAGTGCGAAACTCGCGAGGTGGACATCAGCGGAATCCGAAACAAAAAGATGTGAACTCTTACTCGTGGCGAAGTGCCTCGATCGGATTCATTTTCGCTGCACGCACAGCAGGATACAACCCACTGACCAAACCAACTCCAACCGCGATCATAACAGCCAAAGGAATTGTCCAGAGAACGATCGAGGGTGTCGCCTCGCGAATGGGCTGCGGCAAAGTTGAAAATTGCTCAGGAAAACCCTGCTCAAAAATCCATATCAGTCCACCGTACACCGGCAAACTGAGCAACCCGAGCACGATACCGAGAAATGCTCCAACGAAGCTAAGCACGATCGTTTCGACGAGAAATTGCTTCACAATATCCGCCTGTTTAGCCCCGAGAGCGCGACGAATACCAATTTCTCTGGTCCGCTCCGTCACACTCGCAAGCATGATATTCATGATGCCAATGCCACCCACAAGGAGTGAAATACAAGCGATCAAGATAGCGATTCCGAGAAACAAAAGTTTCATATTGCGTGCCTGCTCCAGCAACTCTAGGGGAACTACCACCGCCGTATCATTCATCTCGCTGTGGTTTGGAGCCAACAAGCTCTTGATTAGTGCGGCAGAGGGGCGAACCTTTTCCGGCGATGTCGCCTGAAGGGTGATTTGATTCAACTCCATGATCTCCATCTGGAACTGACCGCTTCGCCGCGTCACGATTGTGTCACCCACCCTCTTTCTCAGGGTGCGTATAGGGATGTAGACATCTGCGGAAAAATCTTGTGAGTCGAGTGATCCGCCAATCGCTGCCGAGGGGTTTCGATGCTCAAGTACCCCTACAATGCGGTACTTATCGGTGTGCTCGGGCACATTGATCCGCTTCCCCAATGGTTCTTCATACGGGAACAACGCCTCTGCCACACCGGCTGAAATCACACATACGGTGTCCGCATTCACATCATCGGCATCACCAAGAAAACGCCCGCCGCTAGGCCGTATTTCGAGACTATTGACATCCGCATAGGCAGGCGTGCATCCAACCAGCCGCCCATCGATCGAACGGTCACGGTACGTGAATTGTCTTCGGATCTCGCGAATAGGAATCGCAGTTTCGATCGTTGGAACGTTCTCGATGATCCGATCCAAATCTCTGCGAAGCAGGCCGTACTGCGTAGCACGCTTCCCAGCAAGTTTATCTTCAGGTGGTTTCTGACTGCGAACAATGATCGTTGTCGAGCCGAGAGATTCGATCTGGCGTTGCACCTGATCGCTTGCCCCTTGGCTGATGGCAGTCAAGACAATGACGGCGGTAACACCGATCATGATGCCGATCATTGTCAGCGCAGTCCGCAGAGGATGCAGTGCGAGACTTTTGATACCCAGTTTCCACGTACGTAACCAAACCATGTCAATGTATTCCTGACGCCTGAACTACTCGCGAGCCAACAATTCTTCAACCGCTTCCCGCTGCGTTAACCTGGCGGCAACACGTCGTTCATCACTCACCGGTTCGTCCGTGTGTAACATGCCGTCCTTCAAACGAACAATGCGTTTTGCGCGATCAGCTACATCATCCTCATGGGTGACGAGGATAATCGTTCGCCCTTCATCATTCAGCTGGTCAAAGATCGCCAGAATCTCATCAGTTGTGACCGAATCCAAGTTACCTGTGGGCTCATCTGCGAGCACAAAGAAGGGATCATTGACGAGACTACGGGCAATTGCCACTCGCTGCTGCTGACCACCCGACAATTGAGCAGGCCGGTGATCAAGTCGATCGCCCAAGCCTACACGTTCGGCCAACTCCATCGCCCTTCTCTTTTCATCCGATCCAAGCCGCCCTTGGTAGTAGAGAGGCACCTGAATATTCTCGACGACACTGAGTTGCTGGATCAGGTTATAGGACTGAAAAACAAATCCGATTCGCGTGCTTCTAATCTCCGCAAGTTCATCATCTGTCATCTCTGCAATGTCATCTTCGCCGAGATAAAGACTTCCATCAGTAGGCTTGTCCAAACAACCCAAAAGGTTCAAAAGCGTACTTTTCCCACTTCCCGAAGGGCCCATGATCGCAACATAATCTCCCTCAGGCACATCAAACGAAACACCTCGAAGAGCACGAACGGTCTCGCTCT
>CAXGRW010000167.1:0-9278 GCA_964012125.1 uncultured Rhodopirellula sp. | reverse complement strand
GCAAATGCGGCTGCTTCCTCCTCAGCTGAACCGCCAATCTCACCGATCATCAGGATCGCTTCGGTTTGAGGATCTTCCTGATAACGGGCGAGTAGATCGATGAAGCTTGTGCCAACGATCGGGTCGCCACCAAGTCCGACACAGGTGCTTTGCCCGAGGCCAAGATTGCTTGTTTGCCAAACGGCTTCGTAGGTCAACGTACCGCTACGGCTCATGACTCCCACTTTACCTGGGTTGTGGATGTAGCCCGGCATGATCCCGATTTTGCATGAGCCAGGCGTTATCAATCCAGGACAGTTCGGCCCGATCAGCACCGAGCCGCTTGCTCGTACTTCCTCGTAGACCCGAACCATGTCAAGAACTGGAACTCCCTCTGTGATCGCAGCGATGACTTTGATACCAGCGTCAACTGCTTCAAGGATGGCATCGGCAGTGAACGGTGGAGGAACGAAGATCATGGTCGCATCGGCACCAGTCTGCTCTACAGCCTCTTCGACCGTATCGAAAACAGGGATGCCCTCAACGTTTTGGCCACCTTTGCCGGGTGTGACACCGCCAACCATTTGCGTCCCATAATCTCGGCATCCGAGTGAATGGAAGGTACCAGCGTTGCCGGTAATGCCCTGACAAATGACTTTTGTATTGCCGTCAACCAGAATGCTCATGTTCGAATCGTATTGTGAAAAATGGGAGTTGATTCGGAGTGTCTTGTTATTTCTTGTGGTCACAACGAACGGTTGTGCTCACTCAGCCAACTGCTGCAACGATCTTTTTTGCCGCGTCGGTGATGTCAGTGGCGCTAATGATGTCGACGTCGCTGTCAGCCAGCATTTTTCGCCCTTCTTCGACCTCGGTACCTTCAAGTCGTACCACGAGTGGCACAGTGAAACCTACGGTCTGGCTGGCCTCGATCAGCGCGGCTGCGATGGTAGTGCACCGAGCGATGCCGCCGAAGATGTTGACTAAAACACCCTTGCAGTTGGGGTCGGATAACAGAATTCGAAATGCTTCTGTGACCTGTGCGGCGTTTGCCCCGCCTCCGACATCAAGAAAGTTAGCAGGTTGTCCACCGTGATATTTGATGATGTCCATCGTTGACATGGCGAGTCCAGCACCATTGACGAGACAGCCGATATTACCCTCCAGTTTGACGTAACTGAGCCCAGACTCACTGGCCCTTACCTCACTGGGTTCCTCTTCAGACAGGTCTCGCAGTTCCAGCAGGTTTTTGTGGCGGAACAGTGCATTACCATCAAAGGTGATTTTCGCATCCAACGCAATCATCTGATCGTCGCCAGTGATTACCAGTGGATTGATTTCTGTCAGGGAGCAATCGTAGTCGACAAAGAATCGGCAGATCGCGGGCATGAAGCGGGCGGCTGCTTTTGCAGCGGGGCCTTTGATCCCCAGTTTCTTGCAGAGTTTCCGAACTTGGAAGCCCTCCAAGCCGATTGCAGGATCAAAATGTTCCTTGAAAATCAGTTCGGGCGTTTCCTCAGCAACCTTCTCGATCTCGACACCTCCTTCAGTGCTGGCCATTAAGACCGGCTGTGAGGAAGCGCGGTCGAGGACAATGCCGAGATAGAGCTCTCTTGCGATGTCGCAGCCCGCTTCGACAAACACTTTATTGACGGTTTTTCCCTCGGGGCCAGTCTGGATTGTGACCAGTGTCTTGGCAAGTAAACCTGCGGCGGCGGCTTTCACCTCGTCGCTGCTCTTGCAAACCACCACGCCTTTTTGGTCTGGATTATCCAGTACCGTGCCTTTTCCTCGCCCACCGGCGTGAATCTGAGATTTCACTACCGCTATGGCGCCTCCAAGTTTCTCGTAGGCAGCGACGGCTTCCTCCGGTGTAGTGGCTACAATTCCCTCCAAGACTGGCACACCAGCTTGGCGGAATAACTCTTTGCCCTGATATTCGTGGATCTTCATCGAATGATTCTTAGCTGTTGGGTCGCGTCGTACAGATTTGCGATGATCGAAATATAAGCACCAGCATTGAGGTCAGGAACCACGGGCAAGACGTCCTCGCTCGAAGTTTTTACGATCATCCACGAAACATACCCGCTCGAAGTCGGTTTCGACCACTTTTGGGCTCCAAAAAGAAGATGCACCGCGGAACAAAAATGAACAAGGCAACAGAAAAGTCCGGCCTAATCAGACTTGACCCCGCTGATAATGTCGCCGTTGCGACTAAAACGCTCGAAAGCGGGGAAACGTTTGAACTGGGGGGACACACTTTGGTTGTTGCCCAGCAGATTCCGGCCGGCCACAAGATTGCTGTCGGTGGAGCCCAGGTAGGCGAATCAATTGTGAAATACGGGCAGCCAATCGGGCTGGTCACGAATGAAATCCGTCCCGGAGACCACGTTCATACGCAAAATTTGACCGATCACCATGTCGTTTCAGATGATCTGAGCGAAATCAATCCACCGCCGTCACCTGAGCGGATTTCAAGGACATTCGAAGGATTTCGCCGGCCCGACGGACGCGTAGGTACCCGGAATTACGTTGCCGTCGTGTCCACTGTGAATTGCAGTGCAACGGTTTGCCACCAAGTGGTTTCCCGTTTCACTCAAGAGCGAATGCAACGCTGGCCCAATGTGGACGGTGTCTTTGCCGTGACTCACACCACTGGCTGTGCTCTCGAATACAACGGGCTCAAACACCGAATGCTTGGCCGCGTTTTGGCGGGATACGCAAAGCATCCCAATGTCGGGGGATGTTTGATTGTCGGTCTTGGTTGTGAGCAAACGACGGGGGGGTATCTTCAGCAGCACCATGGGGTCGTTTCTTTACACGCCCCAGATGGCAAGCAACTGACTCGAGATGGTGGCATCCCCATGTTGACGATGCAAACGGAAGGGGGAACTCGGCAGACTATCGAAAAAGCTGATGCGTTGCTTGAGCAGGTGCTTGATCGGGCGAATCAATTTGAACGGGAAACCGTTGACGCCTCGCATTTGAGTTTGGCTGTCGAATGCGGAGGCAGTGATGGTTACTCAGGTTTGACCGCCAATCCTGCCGTCGGCGTTGTCTCTGATCGAGTCGTTGCCTGTGGTGGGCTTTCCGTTATCTCGGAAACAACGGAGTTGTACGGTGCGGAGCAACTGTTGGTGCGACGTAGTCGATCCAAGGAGGTAGCCAAGAAGCTGCTGGACCGAATTGAGTGGTGGAAGGAATATGTGGGTCGATATGGTGGCCAAATCGACAATAATCCATCCGTTGGCAACAAGGCTGGCGGACTCACCACGATTACAGAAAAATCGCTAGGTGCCGTGTCAAAAAGCGGTGGTACAGCGCTGGAGGCGGTGTTCGAGTACGGTGAGAAAATGGATGCACATGGTCTGGTTGTGATGGATTCGCCCGGGTTTGATCCGGCGAGCGTGACCGGGAAAGTCGCCGGCGGCGCAAATCTGGTCATGTTCACTACGGGGCGTGGAAGTTGTTATGGATGCAAGCCGACGCCCGTGATCAAGATTGCCACCAACACCAACCTCTACCATCGCATGCGAGAAGACATGGACCTGAATGCGGGGGCGGTCCTCGAGGGGCGGGATTTGCAGTCTGTTGGCGATGAGTTTTTTGAATTTGCTTTGCGCGTTGCAAGTGGACAGCAGACGTGCAGTGAAATGCAGGGATTTGGCGACCATGAATTCGTACCCTGGACTGTTGGACCCACGGTTTGACCGTTGCCCCTCGTTTTGACCGTTGGCCCTCGTTTGATTGGGGCGATTTGAACAAGTAGCAACTGATTGAAGGATATTATTTAAAATGGCAAATGAAAAACCACGTGTTGTGATCACTGATTTTATCAATGATTCCCTCGAGATAGAGCGTGAAGTGCTGGAAGGCGTCGCTACCGTTGATGCGTATGATGCGTATGATGAAAGTGAACTTCATGGGAAAATCGATACAGCCGATGCCGTGATGCTCTATCACAACTTGGCTCTTTCTGCTGAGACAATCCAGCGGCTCGAACGTTGTAAACTGATTGTTCGGTGTGGGGTTGGCTTTGATAATGTGGACCACGTTCTTGCAGGTCAACGCGGGATACCTGTGGCAAATGTGCCCGATTATGGAACAGAAGAAGTCGCTGATTCTGCTATCGGAATGGCTCTTGCGCTTACACGGGGAATCAACTTCTACAATCTTCGAATGCGTTCACAGCCCGATCCCTGGATGTACCATGTGGCTCCTCCGCTTTATCGGCAGCGGGGGCGTGTTTTTGGCATCGTTGGTTTGGGACGAATCGGCACAGCGACTGCCAGACGCGCCTTAGCGATGGGTATGGACGTTCGATTTTATGATCCGTTCAAGCCAGATGGGTACGACAAGGCTATCGGGGTTAAGCGTGTGGAGTCGTTGCAGGAACTGATGAGTGAATCGTTCGTGCTGAGTTTGCACTGTCCGCTGAACGAGCATTCACACCATATGATCAACGCTGAGACGCTTGGTTGGCTACCGATGGGTAGCTATCTAGTAAACACCTCGCGTGGTGATGTCGTTGATACCGCGGCAATCCCCGCGGCAATCAAGGAAGGACGGCTTGCAGGAGCTGCGATCGACGTGATTGCTGAGGAGCCACCGAGTCCACAGGATCCACTGCTGGTGGCTTGGCGTGATCCGGATCACCCCGCACATGAACGCCTTATCATCAATCCACATTCTGCTTTTTACTGCGAAGAAGGGCTTGCTGATATGCGTCGTAAAGGTGCCGAGGCTTGTCGTCGTGTTCTCACGGGGCAGGTGTTACGAAATGTGATCAATGAGCCGAGCCGTTAAGGCGTCATTCCAATCGAGTGCAGAGCGCGCTGCAGAAGTGATTGGTTTTACATTTGATGGCTTGGGTGCATCCTTTGCCTCTCAGTTCTGGTTGGTGCCGTGCTAACGCAAGGTGATTGTCTTGGCTGGGGTCTCGGCAACCGTCTTGTTGCTCTTGGGGTTTTCCAGCCTTCCACGAGTTTCACGGTATGGCCGCCCGACCCGTTGAACAAATAACCAGAGTGTCAACGTGACGGCGAGAATCGAGATGATTGCGAGTGCTCCTTCGCGGAGGAGTGCGACTCGCATTTCGACCACGGGGGCGTTGACTGTCTTGAGGCGGTATTGAACAAGTACCACCAAGTCTGTGGTTTGCTCGTCAGTTTCGCTGACTGAGCCCTCGGGCAGTTCAGTAGGGGGAGGTGGTGGGTCGAGTGCATCCGGTTCGATTGACCCACGGAATGCGGCTTCCTCTTCATCCTCATCGGGAGGAAGTTTTACTGGGTGAACGGCTGCCATCCACTCACCTTTGTAATAGGATCCGTCATCCGCCTTTGCCAGCGGATCTGAGTACGGTAAGTCCTCGCCGGTGAGCAGGCTATCCATCACGCCACTCTCGATTGGGTACTTCTTGCTACCTGCTTGTTTTCCTGCGTTGCGTCGGGTGTCCATCAGTGGATGCTGAAGAATCGTTCCATCTGCACTGTCTTCACGCGATTCTACTAATACGGCAATTTGATCGGAAGCTCCTTCAGTTTGCAGTAATTCAATATCCCCGAGATTTACAGTGGTGACGAAAATGGCATCAGGTTGATAACGTTCGTCCGAAAGATAAACTGGGGTGCTGATTGCAACTTTCCAAAGTCCGGTTGCAGTGCTTTGAAACGCTGCGGAGAGGTGTGTGGAAGTGATGGGTCTTGATTCGGAAATTCTGGTGGTTTGCTTGGGTTTGTCGACGCTTTCGCCATGGAAGTAGGTGCGGTAGCTAAAGTTTTTACCGACGCTGTTTTCTTCCGGTTTGATTGCTTCCGTGTTCTGATAAGCGATTCCAATGATCGTGCCACGGTTATCGGTTACAAACATGCTTGCCAGCCTCGGTTGACGTGAGTTGGCATCCGGCTTGGTGTAACGTGCTAGTTGGATTTGAAGCAGCGCATTCAACTTTTTTTGCTGTTCAAGTTCCAAAAGATCAGCGCGTGCCGCCGTTGATTCATGCGTTGGTGCCGGAGTTCCCAAGGCAGCAATTTGTCGGAGTGCAGTCACGACTTTTTCTGTTTGCAGTGTCGTCTCCAGTTGTTCAATGAATGCAGGGCGGTGGGCCTCATTCTTTGTGACTTGGAAATACCGGTCGATTTCATTTTCCAGTGTCTTGGCAGCAAATGTCGCGGCAAGTTCATTGCTGCCTCTCGCTTCAGTGCCTAGAGCATCGAGTGTGCTCTCTGTGGCTTGTTCGATGCTGCGGTAGCCGAAGATGCAAGTTGCCAGCAGCACCAGCAGTGGTCCTACGATGCCGAGCAACATTAACGGACGTTTCGCACGTGCGGCATCACGGCGAGTAAGATCCTGCAAGATTTGCTGTACGTTGGAGTAACGGTCTTCAGGCTTGGCGTTCAAACATTTTGAAACGATTCTTGCCAGAGCACGATCGACCCCGGGACACTCGAAATGAGCTTCAGGTGGGGGGCTGGAAACAATCGATTCTCGGTAACGCTGAAGGCGTTTCTTGAGTGAACCGGCAGTGTCAAGTTGTTGGACAAAGGAATCGTCCCGATGAGGAGCCTTCCCCGTTAGCATGCGGTACAGGATGGCACCCATGGCGTAAACGTCCCAACGCACATCAGGTGATGACGTGAGGTCTGCCTGCTCCGGAGCCATGTAGAACAGGGTTCCCAGGGCAGGAGTCTGGTCACTCGATAGGCGACTTTGTCCAAAGTCTGCCAGTCGTGGCTCATCCTCGTCGCCCAGCAGAATATTGGCAGGTTTCAAGTCGCAGTGCAGAACACCCTTGGAGTGGCAGTGGTCCAAGCCAATGCACATTTTGCGGAACATTTCAACGGCTTGATCTGTCGGCAAATGCTGGCGAACTTTCAGCAGGTCTTCCAGCGATCCCCCGCGTACAAGTTCCATGACATAAAACGGCGGGTCGACGTCCCAGCCGACTTCCAGCACCTGTACCACATATCGGTCAGCCGACATTTGCACTAAGTTCTTGACTTCTCGGCTGAGCAGCGACCAGTTGACGCCGCCTCGGTGCAGGTAAAATTTGACGGCTACATCGCGGCCGGTGTTGAGATCACGGCCCACCCAAACTTGCCCGAATGCTCCTGCTCCGAGAAACTGCGTGAGACGATAGCCAGGAACATCAGCGGGTGGCGTTGTCGCCTCCATTGATAGTTTCTTGCTGGTTGCTTGGCCGCCCAGTGTTTGGTGTTCGGTAGGGTCCTGTGAGTCGTTGTCCACGCTTGGTGTTCATTCCTGCGATGTGTTGAAGCGAAGAACAAACCTGCAGTCATCCTGCCTGTAATGCAAACAAAATAGTGCGATTTATCCGAGGTGTTCCGAGTGCTCATTGTAGCGAAAATATGGCAACTGAGATGTCAAGTGGTTTTGGCACTGTTTCTCATCTTTCAGGGCGCAGTCTTAGCTCAAGATCCCTCAGTTGCCGAGCCTCTTGACGGCCGCGAAGGCCGCGAGCTCCTGCTAAAGAACTTTCGGCCTCGGATGCAGTTGAAGGTTGCAGAACATCTCCGAACAAAGGCAGCGTTCCCCGTCGTCGACGTTCACACCCACTTTTTCTTCAAGTTGCGGAGTAGTCAACAAGCTCTCGATGACTACGTGGCCGTCATGGATCGTAACAGGATTGCAGTGTGTGCGTCATTGGATGGCAGCCTGAACGGACGCTTGGAGGAACATGTGAAATTTCTGTGGAGCAAATACAAAGATCGTTTTGTTGTTTTCGCGAACGTGGACTGGCGTGGTGATGGCACGGAGGATAACCCAGCAAGTTGGGCATGCCATCGTGCGGGTTTTGCAGAACGTACCGCAAAGGAATTGGCCGCGGCCGTTCAGAGCGGCGTGAGCGGCCTGAAGTTATTCAAGCGTTTTGGTCTGGAATATGAAAATCCGGATGGCTCGCTGATCAAAGTGGATGACACGCGATTTGATCCGATCTGGCAAGCCTGTGGTGAACTCGGCATACCGGTGATTATTCATACGGCTGATCCTGCTGCTTTTTTTGAACCGATTGATGAAACCAATGAGCGTTGGGAAGAACTGAGCCGGCATCCTGACTGGAGCTTTCATGGCGAAGACTTTCCGTCTCGCGATGAATTGCTGGAAGCTAGAAACCGTGTGATTGGCAGACATCCAAAAACAAAATTTATTGGAGCACATATTGCCAATCATTCCGAAAATCTCAAAGTGGTGAGTGGATGGCTCGGAAAATACCCGAACCTGTATATCGAAACCGCATCCCGAATCTCAGAACTCGGACGGCAGCCGTTCACAGCGAGGAAGTTTTTAATGCAACATTCTGATCGCATTCTGTTTGGAACAGATGGGCCATGGCCTGAAGCTCGACTGCACATCAACTGGCGTTTTTTTGAAACAGAGGATGAATCTTTTGCCTACAGTGAAAAGGTTCCTCCACCTCAGGGCATGTGGCAAATTCACGGTCTGAATTTACCCGACGCAGTTCTGCAGCAACTTTACTTTGAGAATGCCTGCCGGTTGATACCAGGTGTGAAAGCCCGCCTGATGAAATACCGTCAAATTGAATCCGAAGAGGTCAAGCCATGATGAAGCCAACGTTCGCAATGTTGTCCTGCGCCTGTGGTGCTGAGCAGGTGGTGAAAGCGGAAATGGCCGAGCAGGGTTGGCGATTGGCGTTTTCGAGGCCCGGTTTTGTGACTGCCAAGAATGATCAGGAAGTGCCTCTGCCGGATGGCGTTTTTGTACGCACTGCCTCGCGTTCTTTGGGGCAGGTGCGTGGGTCGGAAGCTAATGCAATGGTGGCCGATTTAGTATCGAAACTTGCGGGAAATGATCCGAATGGTCGGAAATTTGATCAACTGCATGTATGGCCCAAAGATCGATTGCCAATCGGTCGGTTTGGTTTCGAACCGGGGCCGGATGAAGTCTCAGAAGTCGTGGCTGATGCTGTCTATTCTGAGTTGAATGAAGCATGGCTCAAGTGTGATGCCCCAAATCGCATCGCCCAACCCGGTGATCGGGTTTTGGACCTCGTGTTGGTCGACCCGTCACATTGGTTCATGGGGTTTCATGAAGCAACTGTGTGGCCCACGCGTTGGCCCGGTGCCGTGCAACCGATACAGCCTTTGAATGAACCGATATCACGAGCTTTTTACAAGGCAGCAGAGTCGATTACTTGGAGCGGGTTTGATATGCAACCGGGCGATTTGGCTGTCGAAATTGGAAGCGCGCCCGGAGGTGCTTGCGGAAGATTGCTTGAACTTGGACTGAGGGTCATCGCCATCGATCCTGCAGAGATGGAC
>CAXGRW010000166.1:0-9290 GCA_964012125.1 uncultured Rhodopirellula sp. | reverse complement strand
CGATTGCAAAGGAGTTCAGTTTAGGATCACCGGATTGGATCAAATCGTTGGCAGTGATCAGCCCACTGCCGATGGAATCAAAGTTCAGGAAGATTCGATTTCCGTCGATTTTATGATTCCGTAAGCGCGGTCCCGAGCCCACCAAACTCATGCCATAAACATTCTCGAGTGCATGCAACGCATGACGTATTCCGATCGGTCGTTTGTTCTTTGGGTGCAAAAGAATCGCATCACCTGTATCGATGGAAACGACCAGCCCTACGTTGGGCAAATCCTTACTGGCCAAACGCATCGCCTCGCGGTTGACAGCCCACGGTGATTCCAGACCCTCGGCGGGTTTGTTTTGTGGTGCATGCCAGCTGGGTAACTGGGTCAGAATGAAAGGAAAGTCGTCCGAAACATTTCCACCCGACATTTCGTGCCAGGAAGATCGGTAGTAGCTGATTAGCTTTTTGATCTGCTTGCGATAGTGTTCTGCCTGGGGGGCATTTTTTGAATTTCGTTCACCCTGATACCAGATAGCACCGCGGATGCCATAAGGTCGGATGGGGTGAATCATCGCATTGTAGATATGGCTGGGATATTGATGGCCGAGGTTGGCCGGTTTTGTGATGAAGGGCGGTTGCAGTTGTTTGAACTGATTTTTCATCGTTTCACCAGCAGCAATCTTTTGCTCGTAGGTGACGTATTCCTGTTCCCATGTTTTTAATGCATCATCACGGTCATAGCGCCGCGAAATTTTGTTTAGCGCATCAACGCGTTGTTCGGTGCGTTTGTCACCAGCTTGAATATCGGTGGGCATCCAGCCTTCGATCGGTGTTCCCGCGTAAGCTTGGACGATGATTCCAACGGGAACTCCGAGAGCTTCGTGAAGTGTCTTGCCAAAGTAGTACGAAACTGCTGAGGTCGTTGCGGCGGTGTCGGGTGTGCAGGAAGCCCAGGTCGCAAGTAGATCACGCGACTCATTGAGTGGTTCATGCCAGTGTTCACGTGATGATTTGAAAATCCGAAAGTTGGGTGCATTCGCATTTGCCACTTCGCTGTCCGCGTCAAAGCAGTTACCCGTTGCCCAGCCCATATTTGATTGGCCCGCACACAACCAGACCTCACCAATTGCGATGTCATTCAACGCAACCGTATTGTTTCCGCGGATGGTAAGTGAATGTCCAGTTCCATGCGAAGGCGTTTCCAGTGAGACTTGCCACCTGCCTGCTGCATTGGCTGTCGCTGTGGCAGTGTTCCCCCAACTCGCTTCAACGGAAACTTTCTCACCAGGATCCGCGAAGCCCCATACCGTGTTTTCCGTCTTTTGCTGCAGCACCAAGTGGTCACTGAATAGACTTGGCAGACGCACGTCAGCGTTTGCGATGAGTTGAATGCTGAATAGTAATGTGAGGGTTGTTAGTGATCTCATGAAAATAATTCGACGGTGAAAAAAATGTGAGTCTCTAGGAATTAGCGGATGACCGATGCTGCACACCGCTGCAAATTTTGATTTTGTGCTGGGCCAGCAACTGTTTGTGCTCAGTTTGTACGGTTGGGGGCGAGCGACATCCACCCGGACAGACGAGTTATGCACATTGTAGGGATTGGTGTAAAAGGCGTTTCATAAAACTGCTTCAAACTGACCCGGGACGGCTCTCCGCGTCCTAGAGTTCAGCAGTTGGAAGTCTTTGAATTGCCGGAGAGTGTTGTATGTATCGTTTAGTGATAATCAGCGTTGTCAGTATGTGTGTTCTTAGTTGCGGCGACGCAGAGGCTCAGCTTCTATTTGGACGCCGGCACCATTCTAGTCGCGGCGCAAAACTTCAACGGTATGAAAGTACTCGACAAACAGCGAAAGTTGATGAGGCTTATCGGTCTTATAAGAGATCGTCGGGATTGAATATCAGCATAGGGATCGGAGCGTATCCTGGATACGGTTATTATTCCGGCTTTGGTGGCTACGGCTATCTCGACCCGTATCGCTTTGATGGATACGGCTATGATCCGTATCGCTATGGCAGTTTTGAAGCACCAGATCTGTTGAAGGATCCGTACTTTCGAGAGAGATACCGCTATGACAGCAAGTATCCCGGACGTTATCGCGCACCGAGAATGCCGCGTACCTCGACACCCATTGTAATAGACGATTTGTATGGACTCAAAATCGTTGAACCGATCAATCGCAGTGGCTCATCTATCTTGTCTGATTCTGGATCATCAGATCGTCAACGGAGCAAGGTTACAGAGCAGCTCGCCAGAGGTTTGGCTGTGAGTGAGTATGGTGAGGCGTGGCTCGAGTATCTCGGACCTCGACAATTGCCATCGTTGATTGCTCGTGGAAAGATCGCAGAGTTGCAAGAGCTTATGTCGCACTACGACGGTGTGGTTGCGAATCCAGAACTTCGGTACATCACTTCTACACCGGGCTTTACCGAAACCAAGAATCTACTGGAAAAGTACTTGGGTCGTCCATCCAGCAGCTCACAAGGGCAGATCATTCGGGTCTCACCTTCGGCAGTCGAACCGATTGAGCCTGATGAAAATCACCAACCAGAGAATCTGCCTGCACCGCTACCATCAGCGGAGCCAGAGGCGAGCTTAAACTCCGCTAATGGTGTGTAAGCGATTGGTCAGCTCACTGTGAGTCCAGCTAAGCATTGCGTCACCGCAATTTCCGGAAAGTGATTGTTCAGGGATCTTTTTGGGCTTCTAAATCGCAGTCCATATTGTGAGGTGGTACGCTATCAGCTTGCTTGGCACCAAGTTGGTGCCAGTTGTCACGTGTGTCGAAGGAAAGTAGTGACGACCGCGATTTCTTCTTTTGCTAAACGCCATTCGATTCTGGCGCAGTTGGTGATCAAATTTTGGTGATCAAATTTTGGTGATCAAATTTTGGTGTGTTGGCAGGTGGAGACAGTTCCGCAGCAATCACGGTAGAAACAGCAAGCATTGCACAAGCCGATAATCGATCTCGTGGTAGTTGAGAAAATGCAAAAGCAGTTTTCATTATTGGCAGCAACTGTGATCGTTGGTGCGTTCAATCACCCGCATAAGCGCCGACCGTCTCCTCGGGGCGGCGGGGATCATGTGCTGGTGCTCTTTTGTTTAATCTGCTGCGTTACCGTTTCTTACATTCCCGAGAGACTGTTTGCCGAGACGGTCATGTTGGATCCAGCGGCATTGGATTCGAGGACGCTTTCAATAATTAAAACCCAGTGCGGGAGCTGTCACGGTGGGGAGTCAAGTGAAGGAGATATCAACTTTGATGCATACAAGTCGATCGAGGAAGCTCGTGAACACATTGATGTTTGGCTGAAAGTACGAAAAGTGCTAGACAGTCACCAGATGCCACCACCAGATGCGCGGCAACCAGATGATCTCGATTTGAAACGCCTGCAAGCATGGACTCATGCGTTCCTTAGGGCCGAAGCAATTGCGAAGGCTGGGGATCCGGGACCTGTCTTGTTGCGGCGGTTGAGTAATGCGGAATACGATTATGCGATTCGCGACTTAACAGGAGTCAGTGAGCTAGATCCCTCACGTGACTTGCCCGTCGACGGGGCAGCCGGAGAGGGTTTTACGAATGTGGGAAGTGGTCAGGCGATGTCACCTTCACTGATTCGCAAATATCTTGATTCTGCGAAACGGGTCGCAGAGCATGTTGTGTTGCTACCAACGGGGATTGAGTTCAGCCCGTCAACAACGCAACGTGATCGCACGAATAAAAAATTGTCTGATATTCAGGATTTTTATCAGCGTTACACTACGACCGGAGGCGGTTCCACCATTCATTTGCATGGCCTCAAATTTGAGGGTAACCAAGGTGGATTGCTGCCAATCAAGCAGTACCTCAGGGCCTTGCTTGAACGTCGGGATGCATTGAAGAGCGGCTCAACCACGATCGAGGAGGTTGCGGAGCAATTTCATTTGAATCCTCGATACCTAAAGACGATTAGCAAAACGTTGTTGGAAAAGGAGTCGGAGTCGTTCCTTGTTCGCCAATTGCGATTAATCTCAAACGCAACCGCCGTTACGGACGTTGATTCGTTGCTTAATCATGTGCAGCAATCGCAGCAAGGATTTTGGAAGTTCAATTCCATTGGGCATATCGGGCGTGAAGGTGGGCCACAACGCTGGTTGGATCAGGTCGTTCCTGTACTTGATCATCAAGAGTTGCGGTTGTCGTTGCCGGCAGCAGGAGATCAGAAAGACATTCAGGTGAGCCTGACCACCCATGATTTGGGAGATGGTGATGAACAGGATTATGTGGTTTGGTCAGAGCCTCACCTTCTCATGAATACCAGTACCGAGTCAGATTCGTCATCAATCATGTTGCGTGATGTGAAAGCTGTCAGTGGAAAAATACGTTCGATGCAGCGGCGGGAGTTGGAGCGAACCCAAAGATACCTCAGCGCGATATTGGATCATTCGAAATTATCAAAATCTCATGCGCCATTGGCTGTTAACGAGGGGGGGGCCGACATCGAATTGAATCCTGCTTTAGTCGCGAATTGGGCGAACTTTCTTGGCTTGGGAAACAATGTTGATCTTCAGATCAAAGGTTTGTTCAAAAATTCGCTGACGAAGGTACGAGGGCACGAGTCGGTCAATGGCTGGGGATCTGAAGCGACCCCTAGTCTGCTTACAAATCGATCCGACAAGAGCATTAGCTTTCTGACTCTGACAATCCCTGAACGTTCGGTGGTCATGCACCCATCTCCTGCCAGTGCCGCGGTGGTGGCTTGGAAGAGTCCGGTGGCTGGAACTATCCGAGTAAAATCAGCCGTGGCTGATGCAGATCATAAGTGCGGCAACGGAGCAGTTTGGAAAATCGAGCATCGTAGTCGTGTAGGTACAAGTCTTGTCGCTCAGGGAGTCATCAATAATGGCGGCCGTGAAGAATGGAGCAGTGTGCAGCCACTGACGCTAGCCGTTGGCGATGTTGTTGCTTTGATGGTACTTCCGAGAGACAAAAACCACAGCTGTGATATGACTCATGTTGAGGTGGAGATGCTCGAGGTTGCCGGAGAACAGCGGAAATGGGTTTTGAGTGAACAGGTGGTCGATCGAGTGCAAGAAGGAAATCCTTTGGCCGATACATTCGGCAACCAAGATGTTTGGCACTTTGGAAAAAGCGTTCCAAGATCAACGACACAGCTTCCAGTATCTTCAGTCCTTTCACGATGGCGTAAGCAGGTTGTTGCGTTAGCAGGTATGCCAGATAGCGTTAAAAAAAGAGAAGTAGCACAGCTCGCCAACGAAGTTACTCATGTTTTAACTACAGGCGATCCCGAAGGATTAGCGTCAGCTGATCAGGAGCTGCGAACGCTGGCACTCGATTGGCATGGCCCGTTGCGTTGGCTCAATTTAGGGCAGTTGGCGGTCACTGCAGATAAGCGGGAATCTTCAGATGATAAGAACCCCATGGCATTCGGGCTGCATCCGAACGGAAGCAACTTAAAGCCAAATGATCTTTGCCGTCGAGGAACCTCGAGCATTCAATTTCATATCCCGAGAGAACTCGCTGCCACGGAATTTGTGACAAACGTGAAGTTGCATTCAGGTGATGGGGTTGAAGGAAGTGTGCAAGTTCAGGTTCATGTAGGATCAGTTGAGAAGCCTGTGCTTGATTTTAGTGGTCCATTCCTTGTGCATCCCGAGGGAGTCATTGGGGAATCGGTGAGGTCGGCTGTGCACTCTTTCGGCTCTTCGTTTCCACCTGTGCTGTGTTACTCGAGCATTGTTCCTGTCGATGAAGTAGTGACATTGCGGTTGTTCCACCGTGAAGATGATCACCTACGCCGCCTGATGCTCGATTCGGTGGAGGCACACGAATTGGATCGGTTGTGGGATGAATTACGTTTCGTCAGTGATGCGCCTATAAAGCAAGCTGTTGCTTTCGAGCAAATTGCTGAGTTTGCTACTCAGGACCGACCTGACTTGGTGATCGCTTTTGAGCCGTTGCGGGTACCGATCAATCGTCAGGCTACAGAGTTTAAGAAACAAAAAATTGCATTAGAGCCTTTGCAAGTTGCTGCAGTTGTGAACTGGGCTGAACGCGCATGGCGACGTCAAATTGGCCCGATGTCAAAGCAACGGATGATTGCGTTGTACCAACACCTGCGAAATGAAGGGGTCCAACATCGCGAGGCGGTGCAGACATTGATTGCACACGTTCTGACAGCACCTGACTTTCTTTATAAACTCGAGACACCTCAAGTGGGTACTGGGCAATCCAACGTTGAAGGTGAGGAATTGGCAGCGAGGCTCAGTTTCTTTCTGTGGTCTTCGATACCGGACTCACAGTTGTTGGAACTTGGGCGTCGCGGGGCCTTGAAGGAGCAGAAGGTCATAGTTGAGCAGATGGAACGTATGCTAAAAGATCCCCGAGCCAAACGTCTCGCCTCGCAATTTGCCTGTCAGTGGTTGCACCTTCGTGACTTTGACCAAAATGATGATAAGAATGAAAAGCTGTATCCACAGTTTGCAGCGTTACGAAGAAGCATGTACGGAGAAACTCTCCGATTCTTTGAGGATATGTTTCAAAACAATGGATCACTTCTCGATGTGATCGACTCTGATCACACTTTTTTGGATGAGGCGTTGGCCCATCATTACGGATTTCACTGGAACACCGGTCCAGATGATAGCACTGAAATTCCAGGTGATAGTCATTGGCGAAGATTTGAAGGTGTACGTCTCAAAGGCCGCGGAGGTGTGTTGGGAATGGCCGCGTTTTTGGCCAGCCAGTCAGGTGCGTCGAGAACCAGTCCCATTCTACGAGGCAATTGGATTTACGAGACTTTGTTGGGGGAACAATTGCCTCGGCCGCCCGTTGATGTTCCCTTGTTACCCGAGCAAGTACCGGAGGGACTGACGTCTCGACAACTGATCGAGAAGCACAGTTCCGTGGTCGCGTGTGCGAAGTGCCATGCCCATATTGATCCCTTCGGTTTTGCACTTGAAGGTTATGATGCTCTCGGCGGAAAACGCGAGTCTGATGTCGATACCACGGCAACGTTGTTGGATGGACAAGTGATTACCGGTGCAGATGGTCTTCGACATTATCTTCTGCAAGATCGTCGTGGAGATGTCGTTCGGCAGTTCTGCCGCAAGTTGCTCGGATATGCTCTGGGGCGTGAGGTTTTGTTGTCAGATGAGCCCTTGCTGGACCATATGCAACAGGCACTGAGTGTTGGCAATTTCAAGGTTGAGATCGCGATTGAAATGATTATCAATAGCCGACAGTTTTGCCAGATTCGCGATCAACAAACCAACTTGAAGACACCCAGCGTTCTAAAGAAAACCGTGCCTAAGAAAACCGTGCAGCCATAAAGGAGCACATCATGAGCGGTAATCGATTGTCCCGACGCCGGGTGCTGCGTGGGTTGGGTGTTTCCATGGCGTTGCCATGGATGGAGTCCATCAATAGTTTCAGTAATGAGGTGGCAGGTGGTGAGGAGCAGCAAAACCGGGAAGATGCGGCACCAGTGAGGATGGCAGTGTTGTTCTCTGGCTGTGGTTACCATTCCAAAGAATGGTGGGCGCGTGGCAGCGGTAGCGAGATGAAACTGGGGCGAGTTCTTGCGCCACTTGAATCATTCCGTGATCGGATGGTGTTCATCAACGGTCTTTACAACGCTGAGGCATTGAAGGGAAACATTCATAGTTCACAAACTGGGAACTTACTGTCGGGGGCTCCCTTGTCTGCAGGTGGTACGATCCGTTCTGGCACTAGCATGGATCAGGTCGTTGCTCAGCGGATTGGAAAACGCACCAAGTTGCCAAGCCTGGTATTGGGCTGTGAGAAGGCGAACCCGTCGGTGCACAAGAATTATTCGATGCTTTATAGTTCGCACATTTCGTGGACCAGTCCTACTTCACCAACCCCTCTGGAAGTGTATCCGGCACTGGCGTTTGATCAGCTCTTTAAAGATGCGGCGGGCCGCAATGACCAAAGTGTGCTTGATGCAATTTTGCAGGATGCAGGTGATGTTCGTCGCCGCATCAGTCAGTCGGATCGACAGAAACTTGATGAGTACTTGAATTCTGTCCGCGAGGTTGAAAAACGTATTGAGCGAGCTGGTCAGCATGGTGAATTGCAGGGTTGGCGTCCCTCCCTGTCTGAGCCAAATTTGCCAAGGCCAGCCGACGGATACCCGCAGGATATCGTAGAACACATGCGATTGATGTGTGACATTTTGGTGTTGGCGTTTCAGACCGACACCACTCGAGTTTGCACTTTGAAGCTGAATAACGATCATGGAACGCTACGGTTTCCCCACCTTGGTGTTGACTACATGATCCATCACCTGTTGTCTCACTCAGACAGCGAGGACTGGTTGAAAGTGAATCAGTTCTTTTTGGAACAGGTGGGGTACATTGCTAGAAGGCTTGATGCAATTCAGGAGGGGCAGCGGACTGCTTTGGATAATTCCATGATCATGCTTTGTTCAAGCATGTTGACGGGAAGTCATGATGCAAGTCGTTTGCCCGTTGTGATGCTGGGCACAGCGGGTGGGAAAATTAAAGGTGGTCAAAATCTGAATTATGCAGGTGAGGGTAATCGTCAGCTCTGCCGGCTTTACCTCAGCATGATGGACAAAATGGGAGTCAGTTTGGATCACTTCGGTGATGCGACAGAACGGATCCCAGAAATCTAAAATTGATTCCGTTATTTTATTGAGTAGGTTTGTATCAGTACCTGAAAGTATTTGACTAGAGATGGATTGGTTGTCTTCTTACCGTGTTGTGGTGTTCACTGTGGCAGTATTACTGCCTTGGTTTTTTTCAGTTGACATGGTGGCGGTAGAACCGGTCGCGGCGATTGAAGATAGCCAAAGTGCCGTCAAAGGAATCGCGGCTAAGATTGGTAAAGAAATCTTTCTGGACAACAGTTTTTATCGCCCAGTTGGACAAGCATGTGTTTCCTGTCACAGCCCCTCAGTTGCGTTTGCCGACCCTCGTCCTGTTTCACTTGGCGTGCAGAAGGGGCGAAAGGGTAGACGGAACGCACCATCGTTGATGTATGCTGCATTGATCCCCAGTTTCGCATATGAAGATCTGTTCACGAAGGATGGACGCGAGATCTATGCATACGAAGGCGGATTGTTTCATGACGGTCGAGCACGCGATTTGTTTGAACAAGTTCAACAACCTTTCTTTGATCGCAACGAAATGAATCTGCCTGATCTGGCAGAGTTGGCGGCCCGGTTGAGACGATCAGATTATGCAGGAGAAATGAAACACTGGATTGGTCCCCAACGCTGGGAAGATGACAAACAATTGACCTATCACGCCTTTCG
>CAXGRW010000165.1:0-9304 GCA_964012125.1 uncultured Rhodopirellula sp. | reverse complement strand
ACAACTTTGCCATGTACATCGGTCAAACGATAATCCCGTCCCTGAAATCGGTACGTAAGCTTCTCATGGTCAAAACCAAGTTGGTGCAGGATGGTAGCCTGCAGATCGTGGACGTGGACAGGATTTTCCGCCACGCTGAATCCCAACTCGTCTGAGCTTCCATAATCGAATCCTCCCTTCACACCTCCCCCCGCCATCCACATTGAAAACACGTCCGGGTAGTGATCGCGCCCAAGCACAGCACTCTTTGCCGTGCGTCCTTCCCGAAATGGGGTTCGGCCAAATTCTCCACCCCAAACAACAAGCGTGTCCTTCAGCATGTCACGTTGCTTGAGGTCTTTGATCAAGGCAGCAATCGGCTTGTCCATCGTGGCACATTTATTGGTCAAGCCCTCGGTCAGACCCTCCTGTTTTCCAGTTCCATGAAAATCCCAGCCCCAGTCAAACAACTGGACAAACCGAACCCCTGACTCGACCAATCGCCTCGCCAGCAAACAGTTATTAGCAAGGCTGGAACCACCTACTTTCGCCCCATATTGATCAAGAGTCTGCTGGGACTCTTGTGAAATATCCATCACCTCCGGAACAGCAGTTTGCATGCGAAACGCCAATTCATACTGTGAAATTCGTGTCAACGTTTCGGGGTGTCCCAGTTCGTTGGCCTGAATTTCGTTGAGGTCTTTAAGTGCATCAAGGCTCAAGCGTCGCATGCTGCGATCCATGCCTTGCGGATTTGAGGCGTAAAGAACTGGATCACCTTTGGATCTGCACTGCACTCCTTGGTACACCGAAGGCAGAAAGCCACTGCCAAACGAATTTTTTCCACCATTGGGTTGCACACCACTTGAAATCAGCACCACAAAACCTGGCAAGTTCTCATTCTCGCTTCCCAGACCATAAGTGACCCAGGACCCAATGGACGGCCTTCCCGAACGTGGCGACCCGGTATAGACAAGCAATTCGGCGGGCGCGTGATTGAATTGATCTGTGTGCATTGAATGGACCACACACATTTCATCTGCGATCTCATGAAAATTCGGAATGGCATCCGACATCCACATTCCTGATTCGCCCACTTGCGACCACTTTCTTGGTGACCCCATCAGCTTGGGAACTCCCGAAGTGAATGCAAATTTGCGGCCCGCGAGAAACTGATCAGGGCAGTCCTCAGCGTTTCGTTTCACCAGCTCAGGCTTGCGATCGAACAGATCCAGGTTTGGTGGCGATCCAGTCATGTGAAGATAAATCACACGCTTCGCCTTTGCCGGAAAATGTGGCTGCTGTGGCGCCAGTGGATTTGCAGCACTTCTTTCAGCACCGTTACCTTCCCCAGCCAACAGACTGTTTAAGGCAATCCCCCCCAGACCTGCTGCGGACTGTTGAAAAAAGTGTCGACGAGTCTGTTGCTGAAAATGCTCGAGGGATCGGTTCATGACTGTATAGAAAGATGGTTGTGAGAATTGAGGAAAGAAACCAGAGGCAGCGTTAACGTTTCATAAACATCTCATCGAGATTCAAAATTACATTGCCCACAACTGTCCAAGTCGCGAACTCGATCGCCTTTCCACCTTCCGGTAATGGCCCGAGTGGCACTGTTGCCATCTGTACTGCCTGCTCTGGTTGTCCTTCGAATCCCTTGGCAACAACACGAGACAATTCGGTGATTCGTTTCACTTCCGCTTCGGAAGGCTCACGAAGCAGGCACTGCCGGAATGCATACTGTATTCGTCCTGCCGGATCCGCACCTTGTGCAACCATTAATCTTGCCAGCGACTGAGCAGCTTCAACGTAAACAGGATCGTTTAAAGTCACCAAAGCTTGCAGTGGTGTATTGGTACGAATACGCCGCACGGTGCACACTTCGCGATTCGGCGCGTCAAACTGAGCCATCGAGGGATACGGGCTTGAACGACGCCAAGAAGTGTAGATACCGCGCCGATAACGATTCTCTCCGCTGCTTGCTTTCCAGTCGGTCGCTGACCCGAAAGCTGCCTTGAGCCCTAAAGACGGTTGCGGTGGTTTGACCGGTGGTCCATACATGCGGTCGCTTAGCAGGCCACTGACAAACAATGCCTGGTCCCGCACCATTTCCGCAGAAACTCGAAACCTTGGCCCCCTCGCATAAAACCGATTCGCCGGATCAGCAAGACGCAACTCCTCACTGGAAAAGGAACTCTGACGATACGTTGCTGATGTCACCAGGACGGTCAGGAGATGCTTCAAATCCCATCCTCCTTCCTGCAACTCAACTGCCAGCCAATCAAGTAACTTTGGATGGGATGGCAACTCGCCCTGTGACCCAAACTCCTCACTTGTCTGGACGATTCCCACGCCAAAAATCTCTTCCCAATGGCGATTCGCAATTACGCGTGCAGTAAGGGGATTCTCATCATCGACCAACCACTTCGCTAACGCCAAGCGATCCGGTTTGACACCTTCGGGCAACCCGTGAAAGACCTCAGGTGTACCTTCTTCAACAACTGCTCCAGTGTTTTGATAATTACCACGAATCTGAACACGTGTTTCGCGTCTCGCTGAATCTGCCAACTGCCCCATCACAGGGACTGTGGTCGCAGGTTTGATGGCTTCCAAACTCGCTTTGGCTTTGCTCAATGCATCTCTTTGAGTCTTCAGCAACGGTGCGATACCGCGATGGTAACGAGACAAACTCTTCAGTTCGTCATCACTAAGTTTCTGTTTTTCCTGCCAACGCCTGACCAGGTTCAGGATCTCCAATGGAACTGCAGCGATTTCCGAGAGTCCCTTGTCTGAAGTCATCGAGATACGAAACTGATCCAACAGATGCTTCGGGTGCACAGAGGCCTGTTCGATTGTCACGATCAGATCAACATCTTCCAACGACACTGCCCGACTGGGCAAGATAGTAAGCGTGTGCGGACGTCCCTGTTGTGGCGAAATTGCCCACCCATTCTTATTGTCCTGCAGAGCTGCTGCTGCAGGAAAACCGTTCTGTTCGTGATCGGCAAACGCAACAGTCAAGGGAATGACTGATGGACCACCTGTGTTGAATTCCGAACTGGGTGATGGGACATTCATGGGAACCTCTTCCCAGACAACATCACGGTTACCATTCAACAGAGAAACCCGATATCCCTTCAACCGTTGTTGAATTGCAGGAGTCCCATCCGTGCGATTCCAAATCGCAACACGCTCGATCGGTTTCACCTCTCCCAAATCAAGTTCGATCCACGGATTCTGTTCGATTTTCGTATGGCTCACTGAACGGTTGTTAAAAACCCCGTCAGTCTTCCCATCATTTGCAAATTCATTCTTCCCACCAAAGTCCTCAGAACTCGCTGTAACAGTGCCTGAAAGCGCCACGTTCTTTCCCTCGACAAACGCTTGTATCTCAGCCAGGTGAATCATTTTCCCTGAGCCCGGCAGATCAACTCGAATGTACTGTGCATCGATCGCAGCTTTGGATTTTTTCTGTAACGTCGCCTTCACATTGGAGACAACAAAGTTGTCCGTCTGAGCTGCCGGCAACTCCAAACGCAGACCAACGAGATCGACATTATCTACCGGAAAAGTCAACTCATATTGATCTGTATCCGGCTTATCTCCCTCAACAACAATCCATCCATCTTTGACTGCCAACCTACGATCATTTGCTGACATAGCCGACGGCTGCAGCGTTGTCCACGTCGCATCCGTTTTCAAACCGGACAGCCATTTCCTTTCGGCCTCTTGCAATTCAGGCGTGTCGGTTTCGATGATTTGCTGCAACGACGCTATTTTTTCGGACAGTGACTGTTTTTCCAGATTCTGCTCATCAGTCCAAACGCTGATGATTGGACTTTCGTTTCGACGATCTGCGTCTTGAGTGCTGTTAAAAAACGAGAAGAGTTTGAAGTACTCTTCCTGAGTGATGGGATCATACTTGTGAGTGTGGCACTGTGCGCACGCGATAGTGGTTCCCATCCACACCGCCATCGTGGTATTCACGCGGTCAACGACCGCCACGTTCCGAAACTCTTCATCATTGGTTCCACCTTCGTTATTTGTCAGCGTGTTGCGATGGAAGGCTGTTGCGATCAACTGTTCCTGCGTTGGATTTTGCAGCAGATCGCCTGCAATTTGTTCGATGGTGAATTGATCAAAAGACTTATTGTCATTCAGTGACTTAATCACGTAGTCACGGAAAGCCCAAATGGTTCGAGGAGGATCATCAGCGTAGCCCGCGGAATCAGCGTAGCGAGCAAGGTCAAGCCAGACTCTCGCCCAGCGTTCACCGAAAGCTGGCTTTTGCAATAGACGATGAACATATTGTTCGTATGCATTATCTGAATCGTCCTGCACGAAAGCCTTTGCTTCTTCCCACGTGGGCGGTAATCCAATCAGATCCAGCGAGGCCCGCCTTGCCAGTGTCCATCTGTCAGCTTCAGGTGAAGGCCGGAGCCCACGTGATTCCAGTTCAGCAAGGACAAAGTAGTCGACTGAGTTACGCGGCCACTGCTTCAACTGCACTGCGGGCATGGGAGCGCGGACTGGTTTTGCATAGGCCCAATGCCTGTCATAGCTTCCACCTTCCGCAATCCAGCGACGAACAAGTTCGACCTCTTGGGGTTCCAAACGCCTACCTTTTCCTTCAGGCGGCATCTTTAACTCTTCATCGTCCGTGGTAAGCCGATGAAGCAGTTCGCTGGCATCAGGATCCCCCGGCGCAATCGCGGCGTATCCGCCCAAATCCAATCTCGAACCATCCTCGGTATCGAGCCGCAATCCGGCTGCCCGTTCATCTTCATCCGGTCCATGGCATGTCAAACAGTTGTTCGAAATCAATGGTCGGATCTGGGTATTGAAATCCACATCTTTGGCCACAACGCTGTTCAATCCTGTGATCGTCAGCAAGACGATCAAGAACGGAAACAATCGTGTGCTGGTGTAACAACACTGAAAAAACAGTTTCATGGATCTGCGTTGCGTCAAAACAGAGGAGTGAAAGAGCTTGGTGGTGAGTGGCTCACGAATACGTTGTGCATCCGGGTAATGGTACGTTCAAAATCTGGAGACTGATTGTTCCAGCAGTCCGGATGTCGCAGCGGTGCATCGCCAACACAGAATGCGTATGGGGGAGGGAACCGAATTCCCTCCGTACAGTTTAACAGAGATTTACGCATGAGCCGGTATTTGCCTTAATACTCGTGGGCTCCAATGCTGAGCAGACGATTCTGCTCATTTTCGGGCGTTGACGCTAAGAATGATGCTCCAATTTGGTCCCGGCCTCTTTTAGAAAAGAGGCCTTATTTTGGACAAATGCTGCATCGCCGCAGGCAATTCACATCATCTCCTCGCGGTGAATTGCAGGTCAAGTGTTCATAGATGACGAAAACACTCGACTTTCCTCGATCAGGAATCAAGTTTTTCCCAGAGTGAATAAGCTTCCGACAGCTCACTTTCCAACTGTTTCAACTGGGCTGCTTCTGCTGCGATCGCGTCAGCCGGTTTTTGATAATAGTCTGTCGCGGCCATGGCTTCATGAAGTGCCGCAATCGCAAGTTCCATCTTCTCGATTTTCCCTGGCAACTGCTCTAGTTCTCGCTTCTGCTTGTAGGAGAGTTTTTTAATTTCTGCGGGAGCTGCCTTTACTTTCTCACTCTTTGTTTTTTCGTTTTCAGGCTTCGCTGCCTCTAATTTATCCGCGACTTTTCTGGCAACCGCAGCCCTCCACTCGTCATAGCCTCCGGCATATTCATGAACCCCACCTTCCTCGAAGACGATAGTGCTCGTTACCACGTTGTTGAGAAATGTACGGTCGTGGCTAACCATCAGCAAAGTTCCATTGAAATCAGTCAACTGCTCCTCAAGTAGCTCCAGCGTTTCACTGTCCAAATCATTGGTAGGCTCGTCGAGAACAATCACATTCGCAGGCTTCGTCATCAGTCGTGCCAGCAAAGCTCGATTCCTCTCTCCACCTGAAAGGAACCTTACCTCAGTGCGTGCTCTTTCGGGTGTAAACAGAAAGTCCTGAAGATACCCCATGATGTGCTTTGTCTTATCACCAATCTGTATTTTATCGCTTCCATCACCAACGTTCTCAACAACGGTCTTGTCGGGATCAAGCGTATCACGCAACTGATCGAAATAGGCAATTTGCAAATTGGTGCCCATTCGCACACGCCCTTCGTGTGGTTCGAGTTGCCCCAGCAGCAACTTCAGCAACGTTGTCTTTCCTGCGCCATTGGGCCCGATGATCCCTACTTTGTCACCCCGCATCAACATGGTGGTGAAATCCTCAAGGATCTTGTGTTCTCCATACCCGAATGAGATTTCCTTGACATCCGTAACAAGCGCTCCGGTTCGTTCTGCTTCCTGCAGTCTCATCTTCGCCTTGCCCTCACCTTGCCTACGATTGGATCTTTCCACTCGCATCGCCTTCAAGGCCCGAACACGTCCTTCATTCCGTGTACGCCGTGCTTTGATACCTTGGCGAATCCAGACCTCTTCTTCGGCTAGTCGCTTATCAAAAAGCGCATTTTGCTTTTCCTCTGCTGCAATGGCTGCCTCTTTTCTTTTTAGAAATGTGGAGTAGTCACAGGACCAATCAAAAAGTCGCCCTCGGTCAATCTCCCAAATTCGCGTGGCCAAATTTTGCAGAAACGATCGATCGTGCGTCACGAAGATCAATGTGTTCCTCCACCGCGACAAAAAGTTTTCCAACCAGAGAATGGAGGAGATGTCGAGATGGTTGGTGGGTTCGTCCAGCAGCAAGATATCCGGTTCAGACGCAATTGCCCTCGCCAACAGAACACGACGCTTCATGCCGCTGGAAAGCGTCTGAAATTCTATTTCCGGATCCAAGTGCATGCGAGACAAGGTAGAGTCAACGGCATGCTGGATTTGCCACTGCAACTCTGGATCATCCATGTTTGCCTGGCCTGCTGTCACAATGTCGTGCACCGTGCCCTCAAGATCGCGTGGCACATCCTGAGTCAGACGGGCAATTTTCGCTCCCGGGCTAACATGAATGCCGCCGGAATCCGGCTGCATTTTGCCATCCAGCAATCTCATCAGAGTCGTCTTTCCAGCTCCATTACGGCCCAGCAGGCCAATACGTTGACCTGATTCAATCGTCGCAGAGACGCCATCCAGAAGTGAAGGACCGCGAAACCCAATGGAAAGATCGTCGATGGAAACGAGTGGCATACTGCTGAACGTCAGGCGGGGAGAGGACAGAAAACAGCGTCAGCAGAACCCAAGAAGGCCATTTGGTCCAGACGGCCAACTACGGGATCACCTCGCAAAATCTTCCAGCGGAATCAATTCATGCCCCTTGGCCGTAACCAATGAGGCCATCATATCGATGTCAATCGTCTGCGACAGGAAGCGAACAGCCCCGTCTGCCAGCACACAGTGAACCCCACCAGAATGGAAAGAATACATTTCGTTATTGTTGGTGCAATTGATAGGGCACGGGCCCGGTGAAGACTTGCCGTCCTGCGTAAGTCCATGCATTGGGATTGCGTTGCGGGAATCCGCCCATGCGGCTCCCTTGACCACCCCATTGCTGACACCAAAATTGCCACCGCTTGAGGGACTATTGGGTGGTCCCAAACGTTTCCCCGCCACGTAATAGTCAGGTCGCGTCGTGTCCTCTGCAAACAAAATCGTCTGGGACAGGCCATCAAACGCATCTCGAAAACCTACCCGCTCCCATACTCTCATCAAAGCGATATAAGAAGACCGTGATCTGATCAGCCCTGCCGTCGCTAACCGAGCCGACACTGCACCCAGTGGGGCGTAGTCGTTGGATGCAGCCCACCTTCCGTCAGCAACGTGCGTCCGCCCGGTTCCAGACAGCCGCGAAGAAGGACACTCGTAAATCGAACCATATCCTCTGTTCGTCTCTACTGTTGGTCCGAATCAGATTTTTGCGATGACTCGCGAAAGAGTTCAGCGATGACCTCTTCAAGTGGCACATCTTCAACTGCTACGTCTTCGATCGGATTATCACGAAGCACTTCAGAAAGCACGCGAGGTACGTCACGCCGATCAACACGCAGACGAACCTTGGGCCACGTTTCATCGAGGACTTCACCCAATCGCGAAAGATCAGGCTGATGCCCATCCGCAAATTGCAAAGTCATGACTTTGTGCCCTGAAAAGTTGTCAATCACTCCCGACAAAGAACCATCGTACTCAATCCGCCCACCAGCGATGATGACAACACGTTTGCAGAGTGCAGCGATATCCTTCATGTAGTGACTGGTTAACAGAATGGTAATCTTGCGTTTTTCCTGATAGTACTTCAGGAACTGCTGAATATTATGCTGCGCAATAACATCCAGCCCAATCGTTGGTTCATCAAGGAAAAGGACTTCTGGTCGATGAAGCAGAGCAGCTATGAGCTCCATTTTCATGCGTTCTCCGAGCGAAAGCTCACGAACAGGTCGACTCAAAAGTCCTCCCACATCCAGCAGATCCGTCAGTTCAGCTAACGTGCTGTTGAACTCTTCGACTGGTACACCGTAAATCTGCTGATGAAGTCGATATGACTCCTGAGCAGGCAAATCCCACCACAACTGGTTTTTCTGTCCCATCACCAGTGCGAAACGGCGGCGATACTCATTTTTCCTTTGCCAAGGCGTGAACCCCATTACGCTTGCTGAGCCGCTCGTTGGATTGATTACACCGCTGAGCAATTTCAGGGTGGTCGTTTTCCCAGCACCATTTGGGCCAAGAAATGCGACAAATTCTCCTTGCTCCACGTTCAAGTCGATGCCCTGAACCGCTTTGACTTCCCTGTATTCACGACGAAACAGGCCCCGAACGCTATCTGCCAACCCCTCGCGTTTGTTGTAGACGCGATAAGACTTGGCCAACCCTCGTACTTCGATAATTGGCATGGGCTATGTGGCTCGCAGACGTGTGAAAGTCCGTTATTGTAGGTACAAGCCAGCAGGTTCAAAGCCGGGACTAAAATTACGCAATGCAGGTGTGCGTGACCCTCAGGATGCCCTGAAGAAGTTAGTCCGCGAGCTTCAGCCTTTACAAACAGGAAAGCCATCGGCCTGTGGAGACAGGACAGCCACCGACCTTGGCAAACAGGAAAGACTGCCCCTAGTTCACGCGAACACGAAAAGAGATAACAACACGAACTGACTAACAGTGAAGCGGGCATGCGTACACGGAACCCCTGTGTCGGGGAAAACGACTTGTGCAAAAACGAGGTGATGGCGAATAGCGGACTATGAGAACACCGTAATACTCACCACACGGTTCAGATTCAGATTTTCAGATTTTATTGGACGGAAAAAAATCCCATGACAGCACCGATTCCACC
>CAXGRW010000164.1:0-9315 GCA_964012125.1 uncultured Rhodopirellula sp. | reverse complement strand
AAAAGAAAGGCGACCTGTTTGGAGAGGTCGTTTTTGAGTGAAGCATCGAGTGAAGTGATGAGTGAAGTGACGCAACGTTGTGGGATAGTGTTGTCGGTTCTTTGATTGAAGCGGTGTTTTTGATAGGAGGGAAGGAATGGATTTGCGATCAGTATCCAATCCGTCGGTAGCATCACGTATCGACCAGATTGAGTCTTCCAAGGGAGCTCCCAATCTGCGAGATGTTGCGGGATTCGCTGGCGCTGTGAGAACCACCAGTTTATCCAATGCAAAGATACAGCCGCGGTTCAACGAGATGTTGGAGCATTTTGCCGATACACCGCTGGGTTCTGATGCTACGGAACCACGTTTCGGCGAGCTGGGGGAGCATTCTGATGATGTCAGAACCCGTTTCGGAGATAGTTTGGATCTCAATTCGAATGGTGCGTCCCGCTCTCAGGGTCATGATTCGTTGAGGCAGGGTGAGAAGTCCGAGGTAGAAGAAAAATTTACTGAGTTCGTTGGGCAAACACTTTTTGGCAGCATGCTCGCTTCGATGAGGAAAACGCTTGGCAAGCCGGCCTACATGCATGGTGGGCGCACTGAGGAGGTCTTTCAGCAACAACTGGACCAGGTGATCGTTGAAGATCTCACCGAGGCCTCAGCAGATTCAATCGCAGGGCCGATGTTTGACTTGTTCAAAATGCAGAAACGGAGTTAGTGATGGTTTGGCTCAATCGTGTTGAGGCTTATATTGATGACCTCGAGCTGGCGGCTGACGGGCTTGCTCGACAGATGAAGCAGATGAAAGTCGATCAAATACCTGCGGCTAAGACTGAGGCTGATACGCAGGCCGGGATTGATGGCAGCTTGGCGATAAGCGTCAATGCTGCAACGGAGCGATTGGCTACCTGTCTGGCTGAATTGGAAGGCAAGGTAGCCCAGAGAGAACTGCTTTTGCGAGCAGCCGATGCGCCGCAGGCCGGTCTAACGCTGAGTGAAAAACTCGAGGGCGTGAGAGATCCACGTGGTCGCGGTTTGCATCAGAGGTGTGAATTGATCCGTGAGATGATGGCCGACATTAATAACCATGCGTTGTCACTGTTTGTTTGCCAGTTCCACCTCGCCAACTTGACCGATGATGTGGTGCGGCTCATGGCAGGGGTTCCTGAGCCGACGACCTATGGCAACTCAAACAAGCCTGAAACACTCGGTGGCAATCTCTTCAACGAGTCTGCATGAGCCTTCGGACGTGGGCTAGTAGCCACGTACTGCCAAGTTGTCTGCATCCACGTCCAGCGACGTTCTTTAAGCCTGGGTGTGGTCGACCTCTAGGATTGCTGTGTGATTCAGCCGTGGATTGCACCACGAGTTGCTTCTGGATCGCGCGGCAGACACCGTTTTAACGTAAACGTCAGGTGTGACTGTGCTGGCCGGTGTGACTGTGGGTGTACGCGTTTTGGGCTAATTCAAAGCAGTCGGGCGTTGTGCCGTCCAGAGCGGACCCATGAGAAGATCGCTCATGGGATGTGTTGTCAGTTGGACGTGTGTATGCGTCCGGTCTTTGGCTGAAAATGGCTGTCTTGGCTACCCTCGAAATGCTGTGGCGTGTGTGACTGCGGTCGCTTGGTACAAACTGACACAGAACAACGTTCGCTGGATCAACGCTCGAGTGCATCGGTCCTGTAATGCAAATGGCCGTAACTTCGCGGAAAAGCTTCCTGTTTTGATGCTTGCATGGACGTTGAGCACTTAGATATTCGTGAAAATCTGATACGTGGGGCCAGACGATGGTTCGGCGCGGTCAGCTCGATTTTCACGAATCGTGGCCGGGGGCCGATTGCGTGGCGTTAAAAGGCTATATTGGCGGGTCCCTAAGATGCATCAATACCACCCCGTATTGATATCTTTGTGTTGATCTCTCTGTTGTTGCTATGGATTGCCTATGTCTACCGAAACAATGTCTGTCGAAGAAGAAGCCCGAGTTGTGGAGCAGATCCTCCAAGGGCGGGACAAAATTACTTCCGAACTGTCCAAGGTGATCATTGGACAGCATGATGTCATTGAACAGCTCTTGATCTCTCTGTTTGCCGGTGGGCATTGCCTGATCACCGGAGCTCCAGGGTTAGCTAAAACGCTGTTGGTTCAGAGTGTCTCTCAAATCTTCCACTTGAAGTTTCAGAGGATACAATTCACGCCGGATTTAATGCCGGCGGATATCACAGGGACCGAGATTCTTGAGCAGGATTCCGATGGTCGTCGCAATTTGCAATTTGTGAAGGGACCAATCTTCGCCAACGTGATCCTTGCCGACGAGATCAACCGAACACCGCCCAAGACTCAAGCGGCGTTGCTGGAAGCCATGCAGGAGCATCAGGTCACGGCTGCTGGGCGTCGGTACAAGTTGGAAGAGCCATTCTTTGTGCTCGCCACGCAAAACCCGATTGAGATGGAAGGTACCTACCCACTTCCAGAGGCTCAGTTGGATCGTTTTATGTTCAATGTGATGATTGACTATCTGCCACCTGAAGATGAACTGAAGGTTGTGATGCAAACCACTTCCCGAAGTGCTGAGGCGATCGAGCCTTTATTCACCGGTGAGGATGTGGTTCGTTTTCATGAGGCGGTGCGAAAGGTACCCATCGCGGAGGAGGTAGGAGCGTACGCGGTACGGCTGGCTGCGGCGACGCGTCCAGGACGCGATGGTGTACCGGATTTTGTGAACGAGTGGGTGAGCTGGGGGGCGGGTCTTCGTGCTGCCCAGACTCTGGTTCTGGGGGCGAAGGCAAGAGCACTGCTCAACGGCAACGCTCACGTCAGCTTGGATGATATTCGCGCATTGGCGCATCCAACATTGAGACACCGTGTTTTGCTCAGCTACAAGGCCGAAGCTGAAGGTGTTTCGATCGAGGACGTGATCGATCGACTGCTGGCCTCCGTTGCGAGTACGTCGAACTGATGGCCGTGGGTACTGATAATTCACCCGCTGCCAAGAAACGGGCAGAGGCGACTGCGTCGATTGATCCGCTTGCCGTGATGCGGATCAAAGACCTTGTCCTGCGCGCCAAGGCAGTCGTCGAAGGTTTCTATAACGGATTGCACCGCAGTCCCTTTCATGGGTTTTCGGTTGAGTTCAGCGAGTACCGACCCTACAGTACGGGCGATGACCTTCGCAGCCTCGATTGGAAGCTTTTTGCGAGGACAGATCGATATTACATCAAGAAATTCGAGGATGAAACTAATCGCCGCTGTTACTTGATCCTCGACCAAAGTCGGTCAATGGGTTTTGGGTCGCTTGATTACAGCAAGATTGAATACGCACAAACTCTCGTCGCTACGTTTGCTTACTACCTGACGTTACAACGCGACAGTGTTGGGCTGATGACTTTCGATGAGGGCGTGGGCGAATTTATCAGTGCCCGTCAGCGAGAAGGGCACTTTCGGCAAATGATGGTGGCACTTTCTCGCCCGGTTGCAGGATCCGGAACTGACTTGAGTAAACCATTGATGCAGATCGCTGCTTTAGTAAGACGACGGGGACTCATCGTTCTTGTCTCCGATATGTTGGCGCCGGTCGATGAGCTACGCACCAATCTGGCCTACCTGCGATCTCGAGGTCACGAAGTTGTGATCATCCGCGTGGTTGATCCCGCCGAGTTGGAGTTGAAACTGAAATCACCGAGCATGGTGGTGGATATGGAAACACAGCGAGAAATTTACCTTGATCCTGAAGCGGCAAATCAGGCGTATATGCAACAGTTTTCCGATCATCGCGACCAACTGCAGGCCATTTGCGATTCACTGGGAGTCGAAATTTATGAAACTCGGACAGACCAGCCACTGGATGATGCGCTGTTTCATGTCGTGAGCACGCACCGACGTCGTGCGGGTGGACCCGCTCGTGCGGGGATGTTGTCGTCGGCTGGCGGAGGTGCGACGCGATGAGTCTGCTTGCTCCATTGTATGTCATCGGTGCGTTCGCGATCGGTGCTCCGATTTTGTTTCACTTGATTCGTCGACAACCTAAGGGCCAAGTGCCGTTTAGCTCGTTGATGTTTCTTAAGCCCACGCCGCCACGTTTGACGCGCCGTAGTCGGCTCGATAACTGGTTCCTGTTGCTGCTCCGGGCATTGGCGCTGATTCTCCTGGCGATCGCGTTTGCGAGGCCGTTTTTGCGAAGTGTCACGCTATCTCAGGCTGAAATTCCAGGACGCCGCTTGGTGATCGTTGTTGATCAGAGTGCAAGCATGCGACGCGATGGGTTGTGGAAACAAGTGGTCGGTGAGGCAGAACGTGTGCTTTCGGATCTGCAGCCTGCCGACGAACTGGCCGTTGTGGCTTTTGATGACCAACCACATGTGCTGCTTGGGTTTGAAGAAACAGCAAAATTGACGCCAGAGCAGTTGCAGACGAGTGTGCCAGAACTGCTTGAATCAATCAAACCGTCGTGGTCGCACGGCGAGATGGGCAATGCCCTCGCATTTGCAGGTGATTTAGCAGTCAGCCATGAGACAGAGGAACTGACGGCTAAGGTCGGCAGTCCGGATGACGGCGAAACACCCAGCACCTCAGACCCAGCGAGTGCAACCACGCACTTGATCTTGATCAGTGACATGGCAGCTGGAAGTGAGCTTGATACCTTGCAAACCTATGCGTGGCCGAAAACGCTGCGTGTTGATATTCGAAGGATTGTGACCGACCAGCGAACCAATGCGTCAGCACAAATACTTGAATCGAAGGCCGAGTCTGCTCAGGATTTGGATCGAGTTCGGGTTCGGGTGTCAAACTCCGCTGACGCAACCGCTTCACGCTTTACCTTGCGGTGGGCCGGTGGGGTGCAGATGAATTCAGACGCAAGCTCGGTCAACGGTGCTGGTCAATCCATCGAATTACCAATCCAGGTACCTCCTGGTCAGTCCAGGGTGGTGCGAATGCCGATGCCGGGGGCAGGCATGACCTCGCTTGTGCTCAGGGGTGACGATCATGATTTCGACAACCAACGCTTCGTTGTAACGCCAGAGCCGCAGCCATCGAAACTGCTGCACCTTGGCAAGGTGGTAGGTGAACCGCGAGATAACCTGCTGTTTTATCTACAGCGGATCCCGTTCGATAACAAACGCAGGATTGTAGCTGTCGAAACGCTTGAACCTGGACTGCTTGGAGAGCCACCAGATCCCGCAGAGGTTCCCTTGCTGGTCGTGACAGAAGAACTGGCTCCGCAGGTTGCAGCCAAAGTCAAAAGTTATTGTGAGGCAGGGGGGCGAGTTCTGGTTGTATTGCCGAAAGTCCAGCAGCAGGTTACGTCGGTACCCAAGGATATTTCTGATGCGGAACTCACGCCCTCAGATACTTCGGAGCAGTCACCTGAGTACGGAGCGACCGTCAATCTGATTTCAGACTCAACGCTTAAATTTCGTGAGGCGGAAGTCGCGGACTATTCAATGTTGAGTCGCATCGATTTCAGTAATCCTCTGTTTCAAACCATGGCAGACCCCCAGTTCAACGATTTTTCAAAAATACGGTTCTGGGCCCACCGTGTGATTAGCGATCTCGACGACGCCTGGCAGGTCGTGGCTCAGTATGATGATGGTGATCCGGCTGTGCTTGAAAAGAAGGTCGGTGACGGACGGTTGTTCGTCTTGGCTAGCGGTTGGCAACCGACCGAAAGTCAGCTTGCGTTATCAACCAAGTTTCTGCCCCTGATGTTCAGTTTTTTCGAAGCTGGCGGGAACGGAGAAACCTCAGAGCGGTACACCGTGGGGCAGTCAGTCGACTTTCCCATATCGGAGTCGGCAGAGATTGTGAGCCCATCCGGTGACTCGCTGGATTTTAAGCCAGGCAATGAACAACAAGGTATCCGGGAACCCGGGATTTATCAGTTCAAGACAGGACGGCAAAATAGCTTGTTCGCCGTTAACTTGGATGAGTCTGAGAGTCGGACTGAACCGTTGGATGACGAATCATTGGCGGGTTACGGGGTACTGTTGGGTGATAATGTCTCCACCGCGGAAACGTTGGAAAACGAGCGGCAATTGCGAGATCGCGAGCTGGAAAGTCAGCAACGACTATGGCAGTGGATTCTCGTGCTGGCGTTAGCGTTGCTCGGTTTGGAGACGTTGCTGGGAACACTTTGGAGCCGCCGAGGGCAGGCTGGTGGCGTGCCCTCGGTAGAGACGGGGTAACAGTTGCCGAATGACGGAAGCTGTTTATTCACGTTGCCTGTGATGGTGGCAATGAGTTGATAAAGAAGATGGATTGAACAAATGAACGAGACATTATTGGATCGAATTCGGCCTGTCACGAATCGCTTGCGAAGCGTGCGTTTCTGGCGTCTGCTTTCCGTAATCACTTTCTTTGGTGCAGGCTGCGCGTGGTTGCTGCAGCAAGAAGTTGCTGCTGGGCAAACGAGTGGCACGCAGTTGGGACGATCGTTGGTGTTGGTGGTCCTCGCCATTTCCATCCTTGCTTATGTGATGTGTCGGTTCAGTTTTCGCAACCCCCGTGCTGTAGCTAGGCAGATTGAAGAACATTTTCCGAGTCTGGACCAACGCTTGTTAACGGCTTTGAGTCAGCGTGAGGGGCAACTTAGCTATCTGCAGCAACGCGTTGTGCGTGAGGCTCGTGAACACTCTCGAACGCATCGCTGGGCGGAAACCGTGCCCACACGGCAAGTGGTGTGGAGTCGACTGTCCGGACTGAGTGCGTTACTGCTATTCGCTGTCTTTGTGCTCGGCTTGCTCTTTCCTGACCGTGTGGCGGTTGAGGTCAATGCCGCAGGTGGTGCCGTCGATAATGTGGATTTTATCGATGTGCAGCCCGGCGATGCACAGATCGAACGCGGTACCAGCCTCGTTGTCACGGCACGGTTTCCGGATTGGGTGCCAGAGCGTGCTGAGGTGATTTGTGAAGCCGAGGATGGGACGCTGCGGCGAATCGAAATGTCGCGAAATCTAGATGATCCAGTCCTCGGGGGGTACGTGTCGTCTGTCGATCAATCGTTCACGTATCAAGTGGTGTCGCCCAGATGGGAGAGCGAGTCATTTAAAGTCGAGGTGTTTGAGTTTCCTGCGCTGGTTCGCAGCGATGCCTTCCTTGCGTATCCGGATTACAGCGGACTGTCAGCCAAGCTGATCGAGGATACGGTTCGCGTCTCTGCGGTTGAAGGAACTGAGTTGACCTGGGTCTGTTTCCTGAACAAGCCAGATGTCACTGCGGAACTGGTAGCAAAGGACGGAAGTCGGACGCAGTTGCAACCGAGTGATGAGTACCCCGGAGCCTTGGTCGCGAAATTCACGCTCCAAGAGTCCAGTCGGATGAAGTTGGTGTTGCAGGACGAGGCTGGCAGAAACAACAAATATCCACCTGAGTTGGTCGCTCGAGTCTTGCCCAACCGTCCACCTAGTCTCAAACTCACGCAAGGCGGAGATCTGACGGTGTCACCGCTTGAGGAAGTGGAGTTGGGGGCGGAAGTGCGAGATGACTTTGGTGTGACTGCGTTGGGGATCGCATACACCTTTCACCAAAATGCGCCGGATGAGATTGTCTTAGCGAAGGAAACGGGGCGGGGAGAAAAGGTGACGGTATCTCACCTGCTCGCGTTTGAAGATTTGGAGGCGGAGCCGGATCAGTTACTTTCGTATCACTTCTGGGCGGAGGACATCGGGTCCGATGGAGAGCCAAGACGCACAGAGAGCGATATGTTTTTCGCTGAAGTGCGACCGTTTGATGAGATTTTTCGGGAAGGTGAACAGCCACCCGGCGGCGACCAGCAGCAGCAACAACAACAGCAGCAGGAAAGCCAAAACGGTCAGAAAGCCGAAGAACTTGCCGAGTTGCAGAAGCAGATCATCAGTTCCACTTGGCGTGTCATTCGAGATGAGCGGGGCGCGGTCCGTAGTGGTGACTACGAAGCGAACGTACGTCTGATTATGGAGGGGCAGACGGATGCGTTGAGTCAACTTGATGAAGCGGCCGAATCGATTGAGGACGAAAAATCGCGAGCCATTGTCGAGTCAGTGCGAGCCGACATGCAGACCGCGCTGGAAGCATTGCAGGACGCGGTTGGGAACTCAAATGTCGATGCTTTGCCCCTAGCAATGACGGCTGAACAAGCGGCATACGGTGGATTGCTGAGATTGCGAGCTCGGGAGTTTGAGGTCACGCGGCAGCAACAGAGTCAAAGTCAGAGTCAGTCACAAAGCCAGTCGCAGCAAAGAAGACAGCAACAGCTTGACGATTTGGAAATTGATCAAGATGAAAACCGATATGAGACGGAGCAGCAAGCCGAGGAATCAAGTCAACAGGATGCCGAGGAACGAGAAGTCAGGCAAGTGCTGAATCGTCTGAAGGAATTAGCACGACGCCAGGAAGATTTGAACAAGGAACTTGCACAGCTGCAGTCCGCGCTCGAAGAAGCCGAAAAGCAGCAGGAACGAGAGGAGATCGAAAGGCAGCTCAAACGATTGAGGGACCAGCAGCAAGATCTGCTACGTGAGACAGACGAGCTTGGAGAGCGGATGCAAGAATCTGAGAACCAGGAAGATATGGCCGAGGCTGCGGAGCAACTTGAGCAAACACGTGAGAATGTTCGACAGACGTCGGAGGCATTAGAGCAAAACGATGCTGCACAAGCTTTGACCTCCGGGAGAAGGGCCGAAAGAGAATTCGAGGAAATGCGTGATGAGTTTCGGCAACGGGCGGCTAGTCAATTCAACGAATCTGTGAGGCAGATGAGAAATGATGCACAGGAATTAGAGCAAAAGCAGGATGAACTCTCGAAACAACTGGGTGAGGCAGAGGAACAGCCAGCCGCAAGCGGATTGAGGGCTGAGAATAACCGTGAGCAGCTCGAGGAAGAAATTGGTGAACAGAGAGAACGACTAGATGATCTGCTCAATCAAATGCGAGAAACGGTGGAAGAGGCTGAGGTGGCCGAACCACTTCTGGCTCAGAAACTGTACGACTCCTTCCGCAAAACAAATCAACGGCAAGTTGATCGGAAACTCGCGGAGACCGGTGAGTTACTCAAGCAAGGCTTTGAAACCCAAGCTCGTGAGCGTGAGCGGGCCGCAGCAGAAGGAGTCGAGCAGCTAAGAAAGGATCTTGAGGAAGCAGCGACTACCGTGCTTGGAGATGAAACGAGGGCGTTGGAGCGAGCTCTGAGTGAGTTGGAGCAGTTGGAGCAAGCATTGGATGGCGAGCTGCAGCGAAATAGTGCCGCAGACGCACAAGCCCAACAACCCGGCGAGCAACCCGGACAACAACCCGGCGAGCAACCCGGACAACAACCCGGCGAGCAACCCGGACAACAACCCGGCGAGCAACCCGGACAACAAC
>CAXGRW010000163.1:0-9317 GCA_964012125.1 uncultured Rhodopirellula sp. | reverse complement strand
TCAACTGAATCAGCAGATAAAGAGAGCGTGAGAACCGACGCATCGTTATCCTCGATTAGGATTGTGTGTTGTGCAAATACGTAACCCTCAGCCAGTGCGGTGAATGTCACGGGCCTGACATTATCAGAGACGGAATCATCAATAATTTCCCAAGGCACATCGACTGCGGACTCACCCGCTGGCACGAGCACTGTCGGTTGAACCACAGCTTCAGAGTGATCGGAAGTATATAGCTGCACTAGAAGATCTTCGGTCTGGTCCGGCGCGTTCCGAGTCACCGTCAATACCGGTTGTTCTTCACTATCCTCAAACTTCACATTATCCAATGCGAAGTAAGCAGGCGTATTCATCCCGTACGTACCGATGTCCGAGGACAACAATGAAAATGTCAATGCAGTCGCATCACCAATGGATGACAAGTCGACACTGGTCCACGAATCCAGAATGTAATCTGATTCTTGGTCATCAAACGTGAAGTCAGCAAGCAGGAATTCTACAGTTCCAATGGAGACATCGTTTGCATCGAGCCCTTCGATAGTAAGAGCAAAAAAATCAGGATCGTTTCCAGATGCACCGCCAAACTTTTTTGCGCCAAATGAATCACCCTCGTACATCGACAGGGCAGCATAGGTTGTATTGGTGATATCCAAGGTACTGAATGGACCAGTGCTCGCTGGATCTCGCGTGATTCGCGGGACAACAAATCCCGGGTAAGCATTGCCCACAAGATAAGTGTCAGAGTTCACAGCACCTCCACCGCTGAAGCTGCTGTACTGATTCAAATAACCGCTGGTTGTCACGTCGGTTGTGTTCGAATAGGCCCACCCACTCCAACTACCATAGGTGGGATTATATTCATTATTGAAGACCAATCCGCCCGTATCAAACTGGCCGGCATTGTCCGATCCGTTGTACGCAGACTCAGGTGCCAGACGCCGCCCCAACAGTTCAAAACCCTCGGTCGGCTTTGCCCGCTGTTCTGAAAAACTTGAGTTGGAAAATGTAAAGTCAAGTTTTGGCGTATCATTGTCCATGACAAAGAGAGTGCTAGTTCCATCCTCGTACCCAGTGGCTTGTGCCGTGATCTGCACTGTTACATCCCGGTGGTCCACATCATCTTCTGGGGCAGCGATATCAAACGAAGTAGTCGTCTGCCCGGCAGCCATTACAACCGTCGAAGCGAAACTCAAACGTCCGTCGATGGATGCGCTCAATTGAATCGTTAGCGGGGCATCAGGAGATGCATCATTCCGCACAAGAGTTCCATTAACGACACCACCTTCCGCAATCTCAACTGCTGACAGGTCGAGTGACAAACGAAAAGGATCATCATCTCGAATTTGCAAACTCTTTTCGGTCGCGGTGTAACCGTCTGCGGAAACACGAATGGTCACCTCTCGATCGCCGTCAGCATTAAAGTTATTGACCACCCCTATCGGAAAATCAACATGATTGGCTCCCGCAGGAATAGTAACACTGGCTGGCAAAACTGCCTGCGAGGCATCAACAGGCTCAATCGCAAATTCAATTGCTACCGATGAATCTCCTCCCGCCCGGCTCACGCGAGCCATCGTGGCGTTCGCACCATCGCTCTCCAGCACCGAATCTTCTTGAAGATCAAACGCTACCGCAGGAGTCAGCATGACAATGTCATCAACAGCGAAGTAGCTTGGCGTATTCATGCCAAAGGCGCCGACATCAGAGGAAGTCAACGAGAAGGATAAACTTCTGGCATTTGACACTGGGCCCAAATCAACAGTCACCCAATCATCAAGAATGTAATCCAAAGAATTATCAGCAAACTGATAATCCGCAAGGAAGACATCAACCTGTCCGACTGCCTGCCCGGAAGCATCCAAACCTTCGATACGCAGTGTAAAAAAATCTGGATCATTACCGGAATCACCACCAAACTTTTTCGCAAATGAATCACCCAGCAGCATCGACAGAGCTGCATAGGTTGTATTGGTTACAGAAAGCGAACCAAAGGTCCTCAAATCGTTGGCAGGACGCGTGATCAATGGGGCATCGTAAAAATCCCCCTGCGAAGCGAAACCGACCCCAAACGTGGCTGAATCGTCAGCTCCATTGCCCGGATAGGCACTGAATTGATTCAGATAACCAGCTGTGGTGGTATCTGTCATGTTCGCGTATGCCCACTGATTCCACGAATCAAAGTCCATCGAGTAGGCATTATTGAATGTCAACAATTCTGACTGAAAGTTGCCCAGAACGACAACGTCGTCATACGGTCCAGTAACGATTGTGCCATCGGGGTCAGGGCCATTAAAGAATGACTGCGGCTCTAGTCCAGACCCAATATCTTCAAAATCAATAACATCGCTCGAGTACTCAAACGCGTTCAGAACCCCAACACCATCGAGGTCAAACCCAGCGCTTCCGACCGTTGGACTTGGATCAAAAATCACATCGCCGCTTGTATCGAAAGCTGTTCCATCACCTACGATGTCGACCAAACGAACATGTGTGACAGCAGCCGTATTTAAGAGCGGGCTGATGCCACGCAAATCGTCCAAATCAAATGGCGTGCCCTGACCCCGTCGATATTTGCCAGCTAGATTGTGGACATTCGTTGGATCCACTTCACCAAATGCGGCCACTGGTGAGGGTGTCAGCGAATCGTTTTCGAAGCGAAAGAAATTTGATCCGTCAGACGAGACTTCCACGTACGCAAGTTCAAGAAAAGTATCACTAAAGCCGTTTTCAAAAACGGCAAAATCACTTCCGAACCCATTTCGTATTGGCGTTGAGAAACTTAACGTTATCTGTCCGCTACGGCCAAGGGTAACTGCGTCAGAGATCGTACCTTCGGCCTGACCAATGGCATTCTCAGGCACTTGAAATGCGAGGTCGACATCTGAACCAGGCTGATAATTTTCGTAACCGGTTGCCCAACCAATGATCGCCGACTCATCGTGAGCAATTGCGGTCGACCCCAGTTGCCCAGCTGCGGGTGCGTAGGGACCAGCTAAAAGCCTGCGATCCTCTAATTGCTCCGTCAGCATTTTCCGTTTTTTATTCATAGTCACCAGGCTACGCCCACAATTTCTTATCGACATCTTTTCAAGACCATTCTTCTTCATTTCGAAACCATTCATCTCATCTGTCCCAGTCAGCTGTTTGCTCGTTCCCGTTCCTCGTGCAAATGGAAGCAAGCAACTCAAGCTCCATACTCTCATTCATGAAAACAACAGACCCATCCGCAAACAGCCCGTTGGCCCCCTGCGGATGCATGCTTCGAATGTCATTCTCAAAACTCGGCGCTCGATTGATCGGAAACGCCTGATCAAACAAATTCCACGCATTGATCCATTGACCGTCACGAAAGTTGGCATCCTCAGAGATCATCAAGGTGCTAGTTAAGCCATCCGTGATATCTCGAAAACGAATCGCCTGGTCATGGATCAGCACACCTCGAGGCGGATAGTTCGTCGTGAGAATTCGTTCGCCATAGATCCCGCCATAATCCGTTGCTCCTTTACCACGATTGAGCACCTGCGGACGGGCGGTACTGGGGCAGAGAAAAGCCTCGATCGGTGTTGCTGCCACCTCGCGGTTGACTGGATGATCAAACGCGTAATTAAAATCAATTTTTGAGTAGACAGCGGATTGTTCGAGAAACGGTAACACCATGGCTGACCACGCAATCTGTTTACCACCTGGTGTCTCTGGACGCACTTCGATTCCCCCGGGAGGTAACTTTCGAAATGCAGCGTGGTAGTTGTGCATCGCGATTCCAATTTGGTGCAGATTATTTTGACACTGCATCCTGCGAGCGGTCTCCCGGACTGCCTGCACAGCGGGCAGCAAAAGACCAACCAAAAGACAGATAATCGCGATGACCACCAATAATTCGACAAGAGTGAAACCCCGTCGCGACCCCCCAGTGGGTTGCTGCAAGCAGTTCATGGTCGACCCCATTGCGCAAACACAATCCCCGCCAACCCATGAAGCATGTGGCAGGGGACGCTGACAAATCGAAAACAAGCCTACGCAGCAAAACCGCACGTTGCCCTCATGACAACTCAGCTCTCAGCACGGACCTCACCCAAGAAAGTCACGTCGCGCCCGGTAAGTGGTAGGTCTTCTGACTCTCGATGTGTCCGTTGCATGCCTTCTCGTGAGTCACTCTCGGCCGCATCACGCGTCAAAAGCTTCTCAACAATGGCTGAAAGATAATGCAACATCTGACGGAGAAAGTTCCCCATCACATCGATTACAGCGGCCGGGCCGTCCCGGAATTTCACCGGAGTTCCCTGTACATGTGCTGGCATCTGCAAAGCACATCACCACAAACCGTTTGGCTGGAAAGCGTAGCTACCGCATCTTGCCGTGTCAAACACGAGAGCTGACATCTTGGAGGGTCTTTTCGAGATCAACATTGCTGCGATTGGACTCGAACGCCACAATTTGCAAGCGGGCGGCACAAAACCGGAAATTGAAAAATTTCTCCGTACCAGAACAGAATTTTTTCCCGTCCTCTTCGAAATTTCGCAATCCAAAAATCTCGCCTTGCCATGCAAAACAGTTGCCAGATCGTGCTGCCGGCCCGCCTTGCCTCATCCCGACTGCCGGAGAAGCTTCTACTCAAAGCGGGTGGCAAGACCATCCTCCATCATACCTACGAGGCAGCGTCCCATTCCTTCTTCGGAACAAACATCGTCGTTGCCGTGGATGATCACAAACTTGCCAAGGAGGTCGATTCATTTGGTGGCCAGTGGGTCATGACAAGTAAAAATTGCGTGAGCGGCACTGACCGCCTAGCCGAAGTTGCTGAGGCCCTTCCCAACACAGATGTGTTTATCAACGTCCAAGCTGATGAACCAGAAATCGATCCCGCATCAATTGATCTTGTCGCACGCACTTTAATAGAAGACCCGAACGCAGACATCGCGACTGCTGGAACTCCCATTCGTCACCAGCAGCAACTCAAAGATCCTGCGTGTGTCAAAATCCTAATGTCGGAAAGGGCAGGGCAGGGCAGGGCGGTGTACTTCAGTCGTGCCGCTGTTCCATTCGTGCGTGAAGGTGTGCAAGAAACACACCTCAAGGCTGAGCCACCCATCTTTTGGCATCACATTGGACTCTACGCCTACCGACGACAATTCCTTCAATGGTTTGCATCACAACCACCAAGTCGCTTTGAGCAACTCGAAAAACTGGAACAACTCCGAGCGATCGAAGCTGGAAAACGGATCGTGGTCGCAACCGTTGACTCAGCCACACCTGGAATAGACACCCTAGATGACTTCCAACGATTTGAACGAAAACTTGTGGGTTAAAAGACAACGGCCTCACAAGCCACCTGCCATTTCCCAGAACCAGAAGTATCCAGAATCCAAACTGGCAATCTAAAATCAAACAATGGCAAAATAACAGGTGAAAGGCCAACAAGGGCGCGTTCACGATTTTGCAAAAAATGCAACTGAATTAATTATAAGCTGCTCCCAAGACAGACGCGCCATCGCATTTCAGCACTGCTACAGGATTGCTGCATCGACCTGCCGAAAATCAACACGGTGCTTTAAATCACCGTGTTGCAAATCATCCAAACGCGGATGTTCACCCACCACACCTGCTTTTACTTCATTACCAGCGAGCAATCCTGGACCTGGAGTGCCGTCACTCGCATTCTCAGCAACCCGACGTCCAAACTCACTGCAACACATTACCAGCAGACGATCACCGTCACCCTGAGCATTGACATCTCGAACAAGCGTTCCCACAGCCTCTTCGTGCCCTGATCTCAGAGAAATCCCACCGTACTAGATATCACATGCCACATATCAGCTAAAAACCGGTCTCTCGGCTGAAAAACGCAGTACTGAAGGAGTTGTTCGAACTTAATTCGAGAAGTCTTGCCAGCTCTAAAACCAAGCATGCACGGGTATTTAGGGGGGGCACTCTTGAGTTTCAGAAACTGTGTCTTGCAGACGCTTCCGAAATCATCGAATCGTGGTATGATCCCATTCCATGACGAAACATATTTTTGTAACCGGCGGCGTGGTCAGTTCCCTTGGCAAAGGCTTGACGAGCGCATCGATCGGGATGTTGTTGGAACAGCGTGGCCTCCGAGTGCGGATGCAGAAGCTGGATCCGTATATCAACGTCGATCCCGGGACCATGAGTCCTTACCAGCACGGCGAAGTTTACGTGCTGGACGACGGCAGTGAGACCGACTTGGACTTGGGGCACTACGAGCGGTTCACATCGGGTGCTCTCACCCGAGACTGCAACTACACAACCGGACAGATCTACCTGTCGGTCATTGAGAAAGAACGGAAAGGCCAGTTCCTTGGCAAGACTGTTCAAGTGATACCGCACATCACCAATGAGATCAAATCCGTAATCAAGCGGATGGGTGGTGATGACGTGGATGTTGTGATCACCGAGATAGGTGGCACGGTGGGCGACATAGAGAGCCTGCCATTCCTTGAGGCAATCCGTCAATTCTCACTCGACGTAGGTCGCGAGAATTGTTTGTACATGCATTTAACGCTGGTTCCTTATCTGAAGGCAGCGGACGAATTAAAAACCAAACCGACACAACACTCTGTCGGACAGTTGCGTGAGATAGGTATTCAGCCTGACGTTTTAGTGTGTCGCTGCGAGCACTCGATCAGTCGTGAAGACCGCGAGAAGATTGCTCTTTTCTGTAACGTGCCAAGCGAGGCCGTGATTGAAGAAAAAGACAAAGACTTTTCGATTTATGAAGTACCGTTATCTTTGGTTGAAAACAAGCTTGACGAACTGATCGTCAAAAAGCTGGGATTGGTGACTGCACGAGATCTCGACATCACACCTTGGACTGACCTTCTGCATGGTTTACGCAATCCAAGGCATGAAATTTCAATCGCCGTTGTCGGTAAATATGCGGAACACAAAGATGCCTACAAATCGATCTATGAGGCGATCGATCATGCAGGCATGCATCACCAAACACAGATTCGCATCGGCCGGATTCAAAGTGCTGATATTGAACGTGAGGGGGCAGAACGATTACTCAGTGGCTACCACGGAGTGCTTGTACCCGGTGGTTTCGGCGAGCGTGGCATCGAAGGAAAAGTCCAAGCCATTCGCTTTGCTCGCGAGCGAGGGATTCCTTTCTTTGGCATCTGCCTCGGAATGCAGTGCGCCGTAATTGAATACGGACGACAAGTCGTCGGATTCGAAGACGCACATTCAAGTGAATTCGATAAAGATACCGAACATCCAGTGATCTGCTTGCTTGACGAGCAGCAAAATGTCACTCAAATGGGCGGCACGATGAGATTGGGCACCCAACCCACGGTGCTGGATACCACCAGCATCTCTGGCCAAGCCTATGGTGCCGAAAACATTGATGAGCGGCATCGTCACCGGTATGAATTCAACAACCAGTACCGCCAGCAATTCGAGGCAAATGGTTTACGTTTCGCAGGTACAAGCCCCGACGGTGGCCTAGTTGAAATCGTCGAAGTCCCCGACCACCCATGGTTTGTAGCCGTTCAGTTCCACCCCGAATTCAAGAGCAAACCGCTTCAGTCTCACCCGCTATTTGCAGGTTTCGTCGGGGCAGCCGTCGAACGGCGATCTGAACGTCAAACTAGCGACCAGACGACACCTGCGCCGCAACCACGCTGACACTGAATTATCAGCAAAGTCAGTGGTACGCACATTCCTCGGCCCCCAGACACACGCTTCCCCAATGACCGGGAATTCGTTTTGGTCAAGCCGAAAACATCGCGACCAGCAGATATCGCGACGCCCACGGCTCGCGTTGAATTACCACTTGCCAACACCAGAGAGTCGAGGCCGTACTGTTTCGAATCGTGCAGCATCAGGCTGAACGAGACAGCACGACTGGACATTTTCGTCACCTGAAAATCGGATAAAAAAGATGAGCGACAACGACAAAATCGATAACGACGCAAGCAACGACGAAACAGAACCAACTATCAAAGTTGATGGTGACGGGAAAGATAGCGACCAGTCACCGTCCGATGTAAGCGACTCAGCTAATGCACCATCAGCGGAATCCATGCCAGATCCCCCGCCAGCATCTTTTTCGGTCCTGGTTACCATGCTCTTCACTCAAGCAATGGGAATGCTTGGTCAAATGCCTGACCCCAACACAGGCGAAGCCAACGTGAACAAGCCCTTTGCCAAGCATTACATCGATACTTTGGAAATGCTGGAATCAAAAACCAAGGGCAACTTGGATGATCAAGAAGCAGCCATGCTCAATGAGGCTTTGCACGCACTGCGGATGATGTACGTCGACACACGAGGTGAGTGATCGTCGGAAGCAGCAAAGTCAGACTCTAGGTCGATGCTCTTTGATATTCAGCAACTGAGTCAATGATGGCGTCCAGATCATGATGGGGCTGATAATCAATTGCATCACGAATCCGGTCCAGGACTGGCACTCGCCTACGAATATCTTCAAACGATTCGTCGTACGCGTCTGCGTAACTGGTGAACTCAACTTTTGCAGCTGGATTGACTCTCGCGATTACTCGTTCAGCCAACTCGAGAATTGACACGGGAACATCACTACCAATGTTGTAGACACGCCCGGCAGCGGCTGGAGTATCCACAAGATTCACAACAGCAGAAATCACATCATCGACATGTGCGAAACAGCGGACCTGCGCTCCATCGTCGTGAACGATCAGTGATTCACCTCGGATTGCGGCTTCAACAAAGCGGGGCAACACCATGCCATAGGCACCTGTCTGGCGTGGACCAACCACATTGAAGAAGCGACCTACGACAACAGGCAATCCATAGTCTTTATGGTGTGCAAGTGCCAGAAACTCATCGATCGCTTTTGAGACGCCATAGCTCCAACGGGGACGCGTGGTTGCTCCAAACACAAGATCGTCCTCTTCCGTCCACGTACCTTTCGGATTCTTTCCGTAGACTTCGCTGGTACTCGCGATGAAAGTTGGGACGTAATCTCCCTTGGAGGCCCGTTTCCCAAGACGATCCAGAACCAATTGAGTCGGATAGATATTACGTTCGATGGTCTGAATCGGCTGTTTCGCAATGAGTGCGACACCGACCGCAGCAGCAAGGTGGTAGACACGATCTGCACGCTCCACGACGTCACTGACAAGAGCTTCGTCCTCAACGGTGCCCTGTATATATTCCAGTCTCTCGTGCCCCATGACTGCTGACAGGTTATCTGCCTGCCCGGTAGACAGATCGTCCACCACGATCACTCGATGCCCTTGGCTGAGTAGTTTCTCGGTCAGATGAGAGCCGATAAAACCAGCGCCTCCAGTAATCAAGCAGTTTGCGGAAGAATTCAC
>CAXGRW010000162.1:0-9326 GCA_964012125.1 uncultured Rhodopirellula sp. | reverse complement strand
TGTTCAAAGCCGCTCATTTCCAGCGTGATATTCACACTTATCGAGAAGCAACAACTGGACCTGAACACTCCGATTGACCGTTGGCTGCCTGCCTACAAGAACCCCAAACTGCCTGACGGAACCTTGGTCGATCCGCCGACACTGAAACAGTTACTAACACACCGCGCGGGAATCTACTCCCAAAAAGAGAATCCCACCGCCGACCAATTACGAGCGATCCGCGACTTTGGCCTAACATTGTCTCAATCAGTCAACCTGATTGCTCAGCAACCTCTTCAGTCTGTCCCTGGCAGCCGATACGCCTACAGCGGTGCCGGCTATTGCCTGATAGGCGCAATCGCCCAGAAAGCAACCCAACAGCCAATCGACGAAATACTTGACGCCCAGATTTGCAAGCCGCTGGGAATGTCATCGACCACCTTTTTTCCTGATCGACAGATTGGCAACGTCGTTGCAACTGGAGGCGTTTCAAGAACACAGGCGCCCCATCTGTTAGGCGACAGATTGCAACTCCCATTAGTGGGTGGCAGCATTCACACCACAGCTCAGGACCTGCAACGATTTGCGAGGATGATTGCCAACGGCGGGCTGTTGGGCGATACCCCTATCCTGACTCGCGCTAGCTGGTCCCAGTACATTTCCCAGCCTTACGAAACGCAACGCTACGGATATGGCTGGACACGAGGCGTGCGCGGCGATGAGATCGTTCTGTCTCACAACGGATCTTTGCCGCCCGCGCAGGCAACGATGCAGATCAATCTTCAAACAGGCGAATACAAGATTGCACTCTGGACTTTAGCTCACCCAGGGAACTCCAAGACAACTTCCAAGCTTCGCTCTAAAATCCGAGCAGCTTTGAACGGCCAATAGAGTGCCGTCTAAGGATATTTCACTTCTCGTTGAAATACCGCGTTTTACTAAACAGGTCGTGCCCCAAAACTACATTGAGTTTCAAATTCATGTAGTTGTACTCTTCCAAGAGGCGCGGAGTCCCACCGTCTGTCGACGGCCAATCAAAGACAACCAGTCGTACGGGCACGTTCAGCTCATCATCGACATAGAGACTGGCTTTGTAGAAAGCAAACTTTTCAGATCTCTCGGGATGCTCCACCTGGATGTGAGTACAAGAACGATCTTTTAGTTTTGCATTTTGAAAGTATTTAACCACAGTATTTCTTGCTTCGGGGTCAGCATTCAGATCCTTTTTTGCAAGATCAACCAATCGCTGCATTATGCGGTCGAATCCAATGTCAGTGATTGGGTAGCGACTCTCTCGCCTCGCTGTTTCGCCATTTGGCTCAACCTTCAGCTCTACATTTTTAAAAAGGCCCGTGCCACCCATACGGACCCATGCCTGTCCTTCGTTATCACCTTCGGTGAATAGGACAATGCGTCCCTTGAGCTTGGCTGGACCGAGGAATCTAATCAGCACAGACATGGGCACTGGCGACTGGCCGACTCTATTTTCGGCACACCGCACCTTCACATCAGCGTACTGGTACGCCTGCAACCGTCCCGCAATACGTTCACGTTTTACCAGTTGGCAACTGTACGTGCGTATGTTTTCCTTGATGTAATTTTGTCGTTCCTCCGCAAACTGAATGGTCGCGGCAAGTGGATGGTCAAGACGAGGCTCCCCTTGACTGGGTAACCCTTCGCCATGCACCGTATTTACAAACAGACAACAGCACAACACGAACAAGTACGTGAGTCGACGCGAATCTGAAGACAGCAACATGGGTCACCTTCTGATGCAATTGGCCGCTAGCGTTGGCACTCTTGCCTAACAATCAATCCCTTCCCATGCTGTTCCTTCCACCTTAATCAAACGCACGTCATCAAGCTCGCGATGATTTTATAAGCGGATGAATTTTCGGAAGGACAGCGTACACGCCTGCTGGGTTTGTGCGTCAAGATTACCCACTAATATAAGATAGACAACGTTTTTCAGCACCAAGCGACTAAGATCGCGGCCGTTTTAGGCAGGTTGCCCCGACGGGGTAATATGCTCCGACTATCCCGTGAAACCCGTCTGAGTCAGCGCAATGATCGACTTGCCTGTCTGAAAGCTGGCTGAAACGGAAAGTAAATCCAGGCGAAACATCCGGCTTTCCACGTCCAAACCGACGAAATCCCAGCAAATATCCTCGATGCAAGTGACACACAGCACGCTTCGGGGTGGCACACGGCATGAAACCTGTCCTGAATCGTGATCTCCACCTACGCCAGCTGCTGTGACTCACACAGGAACATACCGCGGTTACCTCACCGGAACGGACACTTCAAAACCCACCCTCCCTTCGATCACCCATCCCAACCAGACAAATGCCCGTCGAAGAATACATTTATCTATCGCGCAGGCTCGTCAGGATTTCATATCGCCCAACAATCAGTCTGATTCGACTAAACTTGGCTTATCATTCCGCATGAACTCCGCATGAACGATGTCTCAAGCCACAAGCCCTCACACCACACCAACTCAGCACCCTCCTTATTCGTCACAGCAATAGAGCCGAATAAAGAGCAGCTGAATACAGAGAAGTCCCATGCAGAGAAAACCGCCGGCGTTGATATAAGCCGCCTCAACCAATACCCCGGCAACGGACCGTTAAGCGACAAGCCAAGCCGGCGGCTTACATTTCGTGCAAGCGATCCTCGACGCTCACTTGAGCGTGATAGCTTGTTGGCCACCTAAGCATCCAGCCCGACCCCATCTGAGACTCGATACACCCCCATGCGTCGCCTCCACTACGTTTTACTGATCTTCGCGTTATCCCATCCGCTGATCGTTTCTTCGCAAACCACGGAAAACATCAACGCCGTGAACACACAGGCGCCGGGCGAGCATCCGCCGGCGCCTTCGGAATCAGCTGCAAAGATAAGTGTCCCAAAAGGTTTTTCAGTCTCACTATTCGCAGGCGAGCCATCGGTGCATCAACCGATTGCAATCGACCTTGATGATCGTGGCCGGTTATGGGTAGTCGAGTGCTACACGTATGAAGGCAGCTATGACCTAAACCTACATGATCGCATACTAATTTTTGAGGACTCAGACGGTGATGGAGAATTTGATCAGCGAAAAGTTTTCTGGGATCAGGGACAAAGACTGACTGGAATCACCCTAGGTTTTGGCGGTGTTTGGGTAACTTCAGCACCTCATCTTTTATTCATTCCTGACCGCGATCAGAACGACCTTCCCGATGGTGAACCTGTCGTTGCACTCGAAGGTTTCAGCACCCGAGCACGACATAATATGGTCAATGGCCTCCGCTGGGGTCCCGATGGTTGGCTCTACGGTCGCCACGGAATTACCGATAGCTCGTTAGTGGGAACTCCAAACACTCCACTCGGCAAGCGTACCCAACTGAACTGCTCGATTTGGCGTTACCATCCAACGCAGAAAAGATTTGAGGTGGTGACCCATGGCACCACAAATCCATGGGGATTGGATTACAACGACCATGGACAATGGTTCTTCACAAACAACGTGATCAACCACCTTTGGCATGTGATTCCCGGTGCACATTATCAGCGGATGTTTGGTGATGATTTCAATCCAAACTTATATGAATTGATCCCCCCCACAGCTGATCACTTTCATTGGGACACCCTCGGAAACCCAGGCGTCACCAACAATGAGAACCGCAAGAAATATGACGGCCGGCATGATTCGCATGGCGGCGGCCACTCCCATGCAGGCGCCATGATTTATTTAGGGGGAAAATGGCCCAAGAAATATAGAAACACAATCTTCATGTGCAATACGCATGGAAGGCGAGTCAATCGTGACAAACTTGTTCGCGATGGAAACGGTTACCGCGGAACCCATGCAAACGATTTCCTCATTGCTAACGATCCATGGTTTCGCGGTGTTGAAATGAAATATGGCCCAGATGGGGATGTCTACCTCACGGACTGGTCTGACCTTGGCGAATGCCACGACCGTGATGGAGTCCACCGCTCAAGCGGCCGGATCTACAAAGTTTCCTACACAGGTAATAGTAAATCAGAGCCAGTCCCTTCAACAAAACCGCAACTGCACGCAGCAACTCCCCTGCAACTCGTTGAATATCAGCTGCATAACAACGACTGGTACGTGCGTCACGCGCGACGGCGTTTACAAGAGTTTGCGAGCGAAGGTGCAAACCTTCAAGAAGCGACAACCCGTCTCCGGTCTATTTTCGATTCCCACCCTGAAACCACGCGAAAGTTGCGCGCACTGTGGTGCTTAGCCAGCATCAATGCCACCTCTGATGAGTGGCTGACCCATCAGCTGAAACATTCCGACGAACATGTTCGCCTGTGGTCCGTCCAATTACTCGCCCAGTCATCGGCAGATTCCTCGACCATTTCCGAAGCATTGGCGTCCATGGCAGCTGACGAGCCCTCGCCGCTTGTGCGTCTGTATCTCGCTTCTGCCATGCAAAAACTCCCGCCCTCCCACCGCTGGGCAGTCGCAAAGGCGTTAGTAAGATACGCCGAAGACACAAACGATCACGCACAGCCGCTGATGATTTGGTACGGAATTGAACCAGCGGTCAGCCTCAATTCTTCGAAGGCGCTGTCCCTAGCCAACTTGACAGCTTTCCCAATTATCCGCCGTCATGTGTCTCGGCTTTTAGCTTCCAAAATTGATGACTATCCGGAGCACATCACACAGTTACTAATAGCCGCCAGTCAGTCCAGTCCATCGGCAGCACATAATTATCTGCGGGGTATCGCAGCGGCGTTACGCGGCAGACGAAGGGTCGAAGCCTTGCCAGCTTGGCTACCACTGATCCAGAAATATCAGACATCACAAAACAACAAACTCAGTGACTTGGCAAATGAGTTACTGGTTGTATTTGGAGATGGTAGAACCGTTGACTCTCTGCTGGCGACGGTTCGCGACCGCGATGCTGACCCTACAGCGCGACGACAGGCCCTCAAGGTGATCTTGGACTCAGACGCGGAAGGGATCCAAACCACCTTACTCTCTTTACGATCTGATCGCATAATCGGCGGAGAGGCCATTCGTGGATTGGCCCAATACCCAGCTCCGCATGTACCCAAACAACTTATCAAGATGTTTGCCAATGCAAAGCATGATCATCGACCGGCCATTATCGAAACACTGGCCTCGCGTCCAAGCTACGCTATCCACCTGCTCGAGGCTCTCTCGCAAGGCACAGTGACCGCCAGCGACATACCAGCGTCCACAGCTAGCCGAATTGCGAACCTTGGCGAACCGGACCTCAACGAATTGCTGGCCCAACACTGGGGTTCAGTGCGGGCAACCTCGACAGAAAAAGAACGCAGCATTGAACGATACCGAACCATACTCGCATCCATGCCGACAACAGATCCGGCCGTTACTGCCCTTCCAGACATGCGTAATGGTCGCAAGTTATTCCAAAAAGCATGTGCGACCTGCCACAAAATGTTTGGTGAGGGAAGCGACATTGGGCCCGACTTAACCGGCTCGAACCGCGATAGCAGTGAATATTTGCTTGATAACATTATTGATCCCAGCAGAATCGTGCCCCGTGGCATGCGGCAAGTTATTTTCCTTATTGATGACGGTCGTGTGATTACTGGTGTACCGATACGTGAAGACGATCACACGGTAACCATTCAAACAGCTGACAGCGTCAAAACAATCGATAAAACGACAATCGAAAGGCGACGTCAGCAGGAGACGTCGCTAATGCCTGAGGGGCTTTTAGAAAACTTGAGCGATCAGCAGGTCCGAGAGCTATTTGCGTTTCTCCAAAGCTCCACGCAGATCCAACAACCGCCTCAGCCAACAAAATAAGGCGGCAAGCCAAAGGCTTAGACCTTAGGTGACCAGCAACGCCGCCCATTGAACCAAACCGGCGATTTCTCGTGCCATGAGGGGCTCACGGATCATTCGGTTCCTAACAGACTCCCCAACCCATTGATGCCATCCCTTGCGACTTCAGAATTCCACAAACACGCGTTCATAAGAATCGCTTTGTAGATTCAGGGCGTCAAAGGCGTCAGGAACCACTGATTTTTGGTATTGGTCGTCGGTTTGTGGGGTGGCAAGGGCACGGCTTCGCCTGTGATTTCTTCGATTCCCCAACGAGTCGCGCTAGCCAACATGTTCGTGTTGACTGCGTATTCAGCGAGCGCGTCTTTTGCCGATTCTGCATTCATGCGACCAAGGCTTACTGCGCACATGATCCGCACCAACTCGATCTCAGGCACCATTCCTTCGTCATCCTGAAGACGTTCTACCAAGCTAGACACCAGTTTAGGCTCGGGATCATCTTTGTGGAAAACTCCCAATGACCAGACCGCAGCAGGTCGAGGATACTGCCCAAAGTCGTAACTCTTTGGAACCAGCTTTCGCAACAAGGGTTCAGCCGCGAGGTAACCTTGATCGCCAAACGCAAGACACAGATGGGCCAGATGAAACGTCACCCCTGGCATGCGTGCATTCAATTCGCCAGATCTCAATCCCTCATAAACACTGTCAGCATGATCCAGCATGTCTGGCAACACCTCAGCCACTCGCAACTGGGTAAGCCCCCACGCAGCGGCGACTTTCACATCACCTCGGGGATGCCCCAGAAGCTCAACCATCCTCTCTGCCGAAGCCTCATGATCAATCTTGCCAAACACAACGCATGCTTGTTCACAACCTCTCCAATTATCCCCAGCGATTACCTTCTCTACTTCAGTCACCACAAGGGGCTTCAGTTCTTTAACCTCGGCGAAATCAACCAAGGAATTCGCGGCGTAGGTACGCAGTCCGGGATTAATATCATTCAACAACTTCGCTACAGCAGCAACATCATCCGCCTTCCGACCCTCGACCAACGCCTTGGCACACCACCGGCGTACATTCACATCACGGCTATCAAGCAACTCGCTGCAAAAAGGCACGACAAGTTTATAGTCAATACGATAAAGATGTCCGAGTGCGAGAGACTGAACAACACTGTTCTGGTTGCCCACATACTTCTCAAGTACCTCTACCGCTTCGGCAGAGTCGCTGCCATTAATCAATGCCAGTCCGAGAAGTGCATCCATGATCTGTTTGCTGGCCCCCTTCTGCAAATTACTGGACAGCGTTAGCTGTTCCTCTGGTGCCACAGTTCCGAGCGTACTTGCCGCAGCAATCCGCAGTTTACGCAACGCACTTGCATTTAGCACCAATGACTGCAAAGCCTCATTGGCCCCTTTTGAATCGATTGCAGCGAGTCCCCTTATTGCGAGCATCATTTGACTTGGGCTCGCCGCCTGTTCCTTGACGCGCTCAATCCAAATATCCTCCATCACTTTGGACTGCCAGTTTGCGAGAGCAGGCTCAACAATTTCCGAGATTGCGGCTCCCTTTGCAACAGCTAAATCTGCGAACAGTTGCTGCTGATCACGCACATCCAATATAACCAAAGTCTGTACTGCAGCTCGGACGACATCAAGATCCTGCTCGTCTGCGGAGGCGAGGTTAACCAATTCCTCGACAGCAACATCTAGCCCCTGAAGCTTCTCTTCAAATGCCATCGCCATTGTGTCAATGACCAGCCGCTGCAACTCAGGTTCCTGTCGTTTGAGCGCACGCATCCAGAGTTGCACCAGTCCTTCTGGGAACTCGAGATCCTGCATTGCCATCAGCGACAAACGAGGGCGTTCAAGCATCAACAACTCATATTCATCAAAACGCCCGGGAACATCGTCCCCTGGACCTTCTGCGAATGCATTTACGCTGCACCCCAAACCGAGGACAACGAGAGCAGCACTACCAAAAATCAATCGAATCATTTTCAAACCGCACGCGTAAGTCGCCAAACCTGCACGCCAAGAACGAGAAACATCAACGAAGAAAGAACACCCGCAATCCACCAGGACGCCGGCAACAGCTCATACGATTCAAATCCAGGCGCTTCAATCACACTCAAAGCCGCCCCAACAGGCGTGGTCATCAAGGCTGTTTGCACCGTCTGGAAACCAAACGGTGCGTCTCTGCCAAGCCACACTAAAAGCGGCAGCAGGAAAATCGAGATGACGGCCACATAAGTAATGGACGTCGAAACAGCCGTGGAACGAAACAAACTGCCCACCGCCGCACTGATCGCGAGTGCATAAACCGAAGTCCATAACAGACATACCAGCACCTGCTGTACCTGAACGCTCAACTCAGGGGCAATCGCCACCATCATCACGTAACCCGGCAAGGTTGCCATCAATACCAAAAGCAGAGTCCACACCACGCTCATCAGCTTTCCGAAGACCAATCGGAATGACGAAATCGGAGTCATCCGCAACAGCTCCCAACCACCACTATCTCTTTCACCACTAATCAAACCCGATCCCAAACTCGGCGCAAGTACGATCACAAGCACCACCTGAAGTAAGACCAGTAACGCTCCAATTGTTTCCACGCCCCAAGATGTGATTCCCGTCGCTGCCATGTAGGTCAGAACCATTGAGGTCACGGCACAAACAGATACCAACCTCAGCAACCACTGAGCCCTACCAAAACGTCTGCAACGATATTCTTTAACCATCACTGGATTGAGGTACCAAGGAATACCACCCTTACGTCGCTGCGGATCCACGATATAGACCAAACGACGAAACACCCGTGACATCGAACTGCGATCGTCAGTAATCACGCCCTTTGAACGCGATTGATCAAAGATCCGATGGTTTAGCCGGGCAATCGTCCAACACGCTAGACCAGCTGAACTCAAACATGCGAGCGAGATGAACTTGGTAAAGCCGGGCAAAGTCTTCAAACCAAACGAGCCAACACTACCCTGCCCCATGATCTCCATGATCGCTGGTAACGGCGAAAAGTTTCGAACCCAGTCACCAAGACTGGCGGCGACGCCACCGCCAACGCCAGTCCCCCTGAAAAACGCATCCGGTAACAGTGTCACAAACAAGAGTCCAAACACAGCGGCATAAGTAAGGCGAACTGCTGAATCGCTGGATTGAACGTAACTGCTGATCAACATCCCCAACGTCGAATATTGCAATGCAAGCAGCCCAAGAACCAAATACAGGAAAAAAAACTTTTCACCACCGATTCCCCCCATCGCGTAACATGCAGCCGATGCTGGCATACTGCAAAGCAGGACCAGCAGACTGAAGAGCAGTACCCCGGAAATTTTTCCCAGGTAGATCGACGCTCCATTCATCGGCGAATTAAGCAACAGTGCTAAGGTGCCACTATTCTTCTCATTGACCAGCGAGGTCGCCGGAAAAGCGGGCACGAGAAAGATCACACCGGTCATCAACCCGTAACCGAAAACACGAAACACCTGCAATGACTGCAGACCGCTGAGATCCACTGACGCATCTGACGGCCATCT
>CAXGRW010000161.1:0-9336 GCA_964012125.1 uncultured Rhodopirellula sp. | reverse complement strand
GCAAAAGTGGCGAAGCCGCTGCCTGCCAATTTGGAAAACTGGCGACGGAAGCGGAGATGCCATTTCCCAACAAACCCAATGATAGCAATGACTTGCGAAACATTTTCAATCAATGGCACGGGGGTTGCTACAAGGGAGTCCTTCATTGCAGTTGACTGCCAATCGTGCGCTGAACGTCTAGTTCGACCCGAAGGATGCCAAATTGGCGTCGGGGGCGATCTCGGCGGCACAGCCTCGATATTTCAATACGACAGACAGACCTACAATTCCCGCTCGCAGAGAGAGGTACTCCACCGATGGCAACCGCCACCAAAAAACAGTCCAAAATTCGTCTTCAACCCATGGGCGAGCGAATCGTCGTCAAGCGAGTCGAGAGTGAAGAGACAACCGCAGGCGGAATCGTTCTTCCTGATTCGGCTCGCGAGAAGCCAGCACGCGGCACAGTCGTTGCCGTGGGTAGCGGGCGTCTTCTTGACGACGGCTCACGTGCGGAAAGTCAACTGAGCAACGGCGATGTCGTTTTGTTCAGCAGTTACGCGGGAGAGCAGGTAGAGATCGACGACGTCGAGTACCTGCTGATGCGTGAAGACGACGTGCTTGCAGTCATCGGCTAAACCCCGGCGACCGCACAGCAATTTTTGTCCTACAGACATTCACAACACAACTTAAGAAAAATCATGCCAAAGATTATTGCATTCGAACAAGAAGCACGCGAAGCGATTCGCCGCGGCGTTTCCAAGCTTGCCCGCACAGTGAAAGTCACACTTGGCCCCAAGGGTCGTAACGTGATTCTTCAGAAGAGTTTCGGCAGCCCAACTGTCACGAAAGACGGCGTCACTGTCGCCAAAGAAATCGATCTCGAAGATGTCTACGAGAACATGGGCGCTCGCATGGTTCGCGAAGTCGCCAGCAAGACCAGCGATGTTGCTGGTGACGGAACCACCACGGCAACCGTCATGGCGGAAGCGATCTTCAACGAAGGCCTCAAGGCTGTTGTTGCAGGTGTTAATCCGATCCAGATGAAAAGTGGTATCGAGACCGCGGTTTCGGATCTCACCGAGAAGTTGCACAAGATGGCAACGAAGGTGAAAGATCAGGAAGCGATGGCAAACGTCGCAACGATCGCCAGCAACAACGATCGTGAGATCGGCGACTTGCTTGCAGACGCGATGAGCAAAGTCGGAAAAGACGGTGTGATCACCGTCGATGAAGGCAAAAGCCTTCAGACCGAACAGGAGTGGGTCGAAGGAATGCAGTTTGACCGCGGCTACCTGTCGCCTTACTTCGTGACTGACTCAAGCTCAATGGAAGCAGTCCTCGAAGACGCCTACATTTTGGTGTTCGAGAAAAAAATCAGCAACATCAAAGACATGGTGCCACTGCTTGAGAAGGTCGTGCAACAGGGCAAGCCTCTTTTGATCATCGCAGAAGATGTTGACGGTGAAGCACTCGCGACTCTCGTCATCAACCGACTGCGTGGCACCTTCACTGTTTGTGCCGTCAAGGCTCCCGGATACGGCGATCGCCGCAAGGCCATGATGGAGGACATCGCGATCCTCACTGGCGGTAATGCGATCTTTGAGGCACTCGGCGTCAAGCTCGAGAGCGTCGACCTGCCACAACTCGGCACCGCCAAGAAGATCATCATCGACAAGGACAACACCACCATCATCGAAGGTGGCGGCAAGACCGGCGAGATCAAAGCCCGGATCGACCAGATCCGCCGCGAGATCGAGAACAGCAGCAGCGACTACGATCGCGAGAAGCTTGAAGAGCGACTTGCGAAACTCGCTGGTGGTGTTGCAAAAGTGAATGTCGGTGCTGCAACAGAGAGCGAGATGAAAGAGAAGAAAGCTCGTGTTGAGGACGCGCTTCACGCAACTCGTGCTGCTGTCGAAGAAGGAATTCTTCCTGGTGGCGGTGTCGCTCTGCTGCGTGCTTCAGGCACTGTCAAGCCTTCAGACGAACTCACACAAGATCAGCTTGTTGGCTACAACATCGTGCTTCGTTCTTGCCGTGCCCCTCTCACAATGATCGCTGAGAATGCTGGTCAAGACGGCGGCATCGTCTGTGAGAAAGTTCTCGGCATGAAAGGCAACGGCGGCTACAACGCTTTGACTGACAACTACGAAGACCTGGTCAAAGCTGGCGTAATCGACCCGACGAAAGTGACTCGCACTGCACTTGGAAACGCAGCCAGCGTTGCAACCTTGTTGCTGACCAGCGATGCTTTGGTCGCTGAGAAGCCAAAAGAGGGTGGTTCCAAAGGTACCGGTGGCGATCACGACATGTATTGATCCTGACACGACAGGATGATCCTCACAGAAAGGCGGCCAACTTTGTTGGTCGCCTTTTTTTATGGTTAAGCATCCGCTTGCCAAGATGAGTGAAATGCACGGACATCAATCGATGACTCTGATGCTTAGCGTTACACCCACGGTGCGATCCCCGCATCGGACGTCGAACCAGCTGTGGAAGCAAGATGTAGACCGACCTTCGATGTCGAGTCACCGGTGACGAGTAACCCGTGAAAAGGAACCAGAGACGAGCTTTGCGGGGCCTTGGAGCTTACCGCTAGCCTTGCTTAGCCGAGCACGAATCGGGCGATGTTGATGTAAATCACAATTCCCAGAATATCAACGATGCCGGCCACGAATGGATTGCTCATCATCGCGGGATCAAGCCCCAATCGTTTGAACAGAATTGGCAAGGCACCACCGCACAGACATCCACAAACGATGACAGATAGCAGGGTCAGGGGGATCACGAGGGCATCCTGAAGGTTCGGCGCGATAAAGATCGCAACGAGCCAACCGATCAGCGATAAAAACCCTCCCAGGGTCAACGAGACGAGCACTTCGCGGTACATAACTGTTGGCCAGTCACGGAATTCGACTTCGCCGCTGGTCATCGCCGTGATGACAAGGGTTGCCGACTGGCTTCCTGAGTTTCCACCGGCGCTGATGATCAGCGGGATGAACCAAACGAGCCACGTGAACTTTTCCAATTCGAGCTCATAGTGCCGCAGTGCAAAGGCGGTGAGCAGCGCCGCAAAAAACAGGATAGTCAGCCAGATCCCTCGTTTCCAGGACAGGGTCCACAGTCCAATCCTGAGGTACTCGTCTTCCAGTGGCGCGACTGCTGCGATCCGCTGTGCATCCTCGGCCAATTCTTCTCGAACGACATCGATGACATCATCGTGAGTGATGATGCCCAACAACTGACGCCCACTATCGACGACCGGGATCGCCAAGAGATTGTATTTTTCGACTGCTTGAGCGACCGTTTCCTGATCGTCGCTCGCGATGGCAACGACAAGATCGGTTTCCATCATCTCACCAAGCTTCCTCGTAGGTCGAACCAGCGAAGAAACGAGCTGCCGGGTCGAAACGATTCCGCGGAGCAGACGGTTTTCATCAACGACGTACAGATAGTAGATCGTTTCCAGCTCACTTGCCTGTCGACCGAGCTCCTCGAGCGCCTCACGAGCGGTAAGGTTTTCGCTGAGCATAGCCACTTCGGTAGTCATCAGGGCGCCAGCGGTACCCTCTGGGTAGGACTGCAACCGCTGAATATCCCGTCGATCCTCTACGGGTAGCAGCGGCATGATCTGATCGACACGATCATCAGGCAATTCCTGAATCAGGTCGACACGATCATCTGCTGGAATTTCCTCGACCAGTTCAGCGACCTGATCAGGCTGCTGAGCTTCCAGCATGGCAACTTGCCGCTCTTCGGGAAAATAACCAAAGATTTCGGCTCTTCGATCGGGTTCAGCGAATTGAAGCACTGACCAGACTTCGACGTCAGAGAGTCCCTCCATGAATTCGGCGGTGCGACCGGGATTCAACGCGACACAGAACTCCTGCAGCTCAGCCTGATTTTCATCAGCCAGCATCTCTCGCAATTCAGGGAGTAGAAGTGTATTGACCATCGTTGCACCGAAGGCAGCAGAGCTGCGATTGAGAGATTCTGGCCGCAATCATGCGAATTCGCGCCAGTTCCCGTTATTTTTTTCCACGGCTCTATCGTAACCAGACCGCGATTATCGCGTCCGGAATTCCGCAATCTGCAGGATTGCCCCGCATGAATGCCTGCAGGAAAGCAGGCCATCCATGCACGTCTTGCCCCCCGTCACAGGAAGTCAGTTGCTGACCCGCTCGACGTATTCGCCAGTTCGGGTGTCGACTTTTATCACGTTACCTACCTTGATGAAGCCCGGGACAATAAATTCCGCTTCGGTTTCAAGCTTGGCTGGTTTGGTGACATTTGTGGCCGTATCGCCTTTGGCACCGGGCGCACAGTCGACCACTTCCAGTTCAACCTGATTGGGAGCCTCGACAATGATCGCGTTGCCATTGTAGAGCGTCATCGTGCAAACCATGCCATCCTTGAGGTACTTCCAGATATCGCCGGCAACGGCCTTGCTGACTTCGTACTGCTCAAAAGTCTCTTGGTGCATGAATACATAGTCCTCACCCTGCCGGTAGAGAAACGACACATCTGTCGTCTCAACGTCGGCTGACTGGAGTGAATCGCCACCTTTGTAGGTTCGATCCAGTGAGGTGCCACGTACCAAATTTTTCATTCTGCACTTGTAAAAGGCGTTTCCCTTGCCTGGCTTTACAAATTGCATCTCGGTCATCAGGTAGGGTTCACCATCAATTTCTACCTTGAGTCCTTTTCGGAAGTCGCTTGTGTTATAAGTAGCCATATAAAAAATGGCTCCGTCGTACGAGTCAGTGAAGTAGAATGAGAGGAATGATCGTTGATTCGAGCGATGCGGAACGGGTCGACCAACCAATCCGGCAAGATTCTAGCGACAAGCGACGAGTTTGTCCCGACCGCTTTTCACCTTCCTGGTGAAGTGCCAGCGTTGCCATTGGACGAATCAGAGCCAGTTCATTGGCAAGTAGCGATGAAACGCGCGATTCGCTCGAGCCAGCTGCTCAGAAAAGTGGTCGGTTTGCCGCCAGATTCTGCCGAAGTATTGGGCCCAGAAGGCAAACTGGCTGGTGAACGGAACTTTCCGACGTTTGCTCCCCTGGAATTCGTGGCCCGCATTGAGCCGAAAAATCCGGACGATCCTCTGCTGAGGCAGGTCCTGCCAGTGACCGAGGAACAGGTCGAACAAGCAGGCTTTGCCGCCGATCCCGTTGGCGACTTGAACGCGTTGGTCTCGCCTGGCGTGTTGCACAAGTACGAGGGCCGAGCTTTGATTCTGACGACTTCCGCCTGTGGAATTCATTGCCGTTACTGTTTCCGACGTGAATTTCCCTATCAACAATCGGGGTCCCGCAAAGACGACTGGTTGCCCTCGATCGAATACCTACAGAATCATCCGGACATTGACGAGGTGATCCTCAGCGGAGGTGACCCACTGACGACCACCGATGAAAAACTGGATCAGCTAATCTCGGCTCTTGAGGACATTCCGCACCTGAAGCGACTGCGTATCCACTCGCGGATGCCCATCGTGATTCCACAGCGAATCACCGGGGAGCTCGTAAAGCGGTTATCCTCAAGCCGTCTGTCTGTCTGGATGGTCATTCATGCCAATCACCCCCAAGAACTATCCGAGAACGTGTTGGCACGAATGGCTCAGCTGATCGACTCGGGCATCCCTGTTTTGAATCAAGCAGTTTTACTGCGTGGCGTGAACGATCAAACTGAAGTTCTGGTGGAACTCTGCCGTCGCCTTGTGGATCATCGAATTCAACCATACTACTTGCACCAGCTGGATCGCGTGCGTGGAGCAACTCACTTTGAAGTCCCGGTCGAGGCTGGGCTTAAAATGATCGAGAGCCTTCGAACTGTCTTACCCGGCTACGCTGTACCACAGTATGTGCATGAAGAAGCTGGCAAGAAATCGAAATCTCCTGTTTTGGATAACACCCGCAAAGTCAACCACTAGTCGAACGGCAATCCAATGTACGTATTTGAGAATCCGGTGCTGCAGCGTGAGTTGCTAGTCAACCTGCGAACAAATCGTGCATTCGTTTTACTTGCGGCCTATCAACTACTACTGTCGGGAGTTGTTCTACTTGCGTGGCCAGCCGACACGGTGCTGGATCTGACAACCAACCCACAGTCAGCCAAGCAATTGGTAGACCTGTTTTTTCTTGGCCAGTATGTCATTGCATCACTGATGGCGCCCAGCTTTGCGGCAGGTGCCATCACTGGCGAAAAAGAACGCCTGACGTACGAAATGCTACTGGCTAGTCCATTGCGTCCTGGCGCAATCGTACTTGGAAAAATGGTGGCGTCGCTGACCCATCTGGGAATGCTGATCATGGCTTCTCTGCCGATCATCGTTCTCTGCCTGCCGCTCGGCGGCGTGAGTGTTTACGAGGTACTGGCGGCATACACCGGGTTGATTGTGTCAGTGATCCTGTTTGGTGCCGTTGGCGTCTTCTGCAGCAGTTACTTTTCACGCACCAGCAGTTCCCTGGTCGTTAGCTACTTGATCATTTTGCCAATGGTGATTGGGGCGGTCACTGCGTGGTCTGCATTAACCAATGCCGGTGAATTGAGATTACAAATTGCTCTTCTGATTTTCCCTGCCGTGGCTCTAACCGCAACCATTCTTATGTGTTCAGCTGCCGCTGGTCGGATGCTGTATCCACCTGATGTTGGAAGTGAGGGAAAAGAAGTCATCGACCTCGAGAAAGAAGCCGAAGATGCTGTTGGACTTGTGATTCAGCCTGATCAATTTCCGGACCGACTCTTTGCTCCACCGAAGAAACGCCAACTGATGCCGGATGGAACCAATCCGGTATATGACAAGGAAATTCACAGTGAAATTTTCAGCCAAGGCACCTTGATGCTGCGGCTGGTTATCCAGATCAGCATGTTATTGGCGATTCCCTTGATGGGCATTTTCCTGTTTTGGCAGATTGAAAAATGTGCGTGGTTCTCTGTTTATGTCGTGGTTTTCAGCATGCTAGTCGGCCCTGTTTTTCTGGCCGGCAGCATGACTAGTGAACGGGAGCGTCAAACATTGGACCTGCTGCTGACAACCACGTTGACGCCATGGCAAATTCTGTGGGGAAAATTCATCGTTGGATTCCGCATCTCTGCAGTACTCACATCATTTCTGCTTTGGCCACTTCTGCTGGGCACCGCCTTGAACATGACCTTCTGGAGCAACTGGGAAGCAGTCATTGCGATGTTCGTCGTGGTTATTCTGGTATGTCTGGTAAACGCAAGCGTGGCATTGACCAGTTCACTCTTCACTGAAAAAACGTCGATCGCGCTTCTAACAACCTATTCAATCCTGCTGTTGCTTTACGTGGGTCCGCCTGCTGCCGTGGCTGTAATGGAAATCCTGAATTTCAGTCCTGAGAAAATAGCCACCATGGAATGGACAGGAATCTCAAGTCCATTCGCCGCGTTATTTGCGATCCCGTTGGATGAATTCCTGAAACAGGAGTTTGATGAAAAACCTGCAAACGTTGGAAACCTGAAACTGTTCTTTGGCTATATCATTTTCAGCCTGCTGTTCGTGACACTCGCGACCGTAGCCATGCTCACACGTCTCAAGGCACGCCTCGGTTTGTCTGATTGATTCCATTTCGAAATTGAAAGCGATCATCACACCAGCAACTGCTAGGCATTCGAAGACACTTGTTAAATCCATGAATCGCGAGCAACTCTCGGTAGACACTCCCTATCTGGTTCTTCACGAGGCAGAACCCGATGGTGAGGGAAACGAAGTCAGCACGACAACCGTGTTTCTGACAGCATCGCAGTGCCCCATTGGCTGCAATATGTGCGATCTGCACCTGAACACGCTTCCCACGGCAACACCATCAGGTGCAATCCCTCGGCAAGTTGATAGTGCGATCAAGGATTCCGAGGCCAAGTGGCTGAAACTTTACAACAGCGGCAACTTCTTTGACCCAAGAAGCATTCCCCCCGATGATTACGCTGAAATCGCAGAGCGTTGCAATCGTTTTGATCGCGTGATCGTTGAAAACCATCCTAAGTTCGGCAAAAGCAGACTGCAGTCATTTCTGAAGCTCATCACCTGCCGATTCGAAATCGCAGTTGGACTTGAAACAGTTCAGCCACGCTGGCTTGGCCGCTTGGAAAAGCAGATGTCTCGCGATGACTTTAGCCGCTATGCCAGTGAAATAGCTTGCTTAGGTGTCGACCTACGCGTGTTCCTCATCCTTGGCGTTCCCGGAATCGATGTGGTTGAGTCCGTTCGTTGGACACGGTTATCACTGAGACACGCGATTGCCTGCGGGGCAAGGCACGTCAGCATCATTCCTGCCCGAAGCGGTCACGGTTGGGGTGGCAAGGCCGAACAACTGCCAGAGTTTCCGACAGCATTGCTCGCTGAAGTCCACGAACAATTGTTGCAGGATTCTGGTGGCCGAGCAGTTGTGACCTTGGATTTATGGGATGTCTCCACAAATGACGCAGAATACTATCGTCTTCAGCAGACAAACCTGACCCAGCGTGCCTGAAGAAAACATCTCGTGAACCTGAGCCCCCATTCAACCTGATCAAAACGATGGAAGCACATGAAAAACAAGGTTGATGTGGCGATCATCGGAGCGGGCTTTGCGGGATCAATCCTGGCTGCCGCACTGGCCAAGTCTGGACTTCGCGTGGCGCTGATCGATAGCACGCACCACCCTCGTTTCGCGATCGGTGAGTCCTCAACACCGCTAGCCGACATGATCCTGAGGCGTTTAGCTCAAAACTATCAACTGCCTCACTTGGAAGCATTGTCAACGTGGAGTAGCTGGCAGAACGAATTTCCAGAGATTGCTTGCGGACGCAAGCGTGGGTTCACTTACTACCAACACCACCGCAACCAAGCCTTCTCGGAACAAACGTTGGGACAAAGTAGTTTGCTGGTAGCAGCCAGCGCCAACAATGATGTGGCCGACACTCATTGGTATCGAGCGGAAGTCGATCAATTTTTATTTCGAAAGGCAGTCGATCTAGGTGTCGTTGACCTGCTCGGTCACGAAATCGTGCAGATCGACAGGGATGAATCAGGAACATTCATCCTGCGATCCCTGTGCCAGACCAACGAAACCGCTCTCCACAGTGACTGGATAGTCGACGCCTCAGGTGCTTCATCAGTCTCAGCCAGACTACTGGACGCCACTGACCTTACCCATACCTTGCGTACCCAGACACGAACCACGTATGGCCATTATCGAGCGGTTGGCTCCTGGTCACAAAAGCTCAACGAACTTGGGCACAACATCGGATTGAATCCGTTTGACTCAGATGATGCTGCTCAACACCATCTGCTTGAAAATGGATGGTTGTGGATGCTGCGTTTCAACAATGGAATCACCAGCGTGGGCCGAA
>CAXGRW010000160.1:0-9354 GCA_964012125.1 uncultured Rhodopirellula sp. | reverse complement strand
GTGTTAAACAGCTCCACTGCCATCCCTGCGCTGTGGAGTTGCCTCTTTATAAAATTCGGGTCCTGCGGGGCACCAAAAGATGTCCAACGGGATATTTATTCGAAAAAGACGATCGTTACATCATCAAATTAGTTAACGGATTCCGGAGCCGAAACCAGCTTCGGAGTTTAGTTAGACAGTGTGATTAAGCAACAGAAATCGTCTGTGGTACTGGGTTTAGGTCAGTTTGGCGCGGTTGTATGTGGTATTCGGGCAATACCTCGCTCCAGCCGTGTTTGACGGAGGACTCGGGGTAAAAGTTCCGGTCTTGCAAGGTTTGACGCAGGGTTGATAACGTCCGAACGCTATCGACCCTTCAAATCGGATGAAACGCACCCCAGAAAGAGTGGACATAAAATCACTTCTTCTAGTTACACGAATGCCACCCGCGTCAGGAAGACACGAAAAATGGCCCTGCAGAACCTAGTTCGTCAACGAACCTCCGGCTCACTTAATACCTTCGGCTGCCGCGGGGCAAATCGAGCACAGATCCGCGCGCCTTTCAGAATTTTTGTCCATCTCTTGCCCGCAACCTTGCTGTTAACAGCTGTAGGGTGCCAATGGGCGGCTAGTGGACACAACACCACGGGCACCCAGCTCTATGAGCAAGGGCAATACACGGCAGCCTTGCAGCGGTTCCAAAAGGTAATTGCTACCGATCCGCAAAACGCTGACGGTTACTACAACCTTGCCGCCACTACCCACCGTCTGGGGAATCAGCGGGGCGACCAGGAGATGCTGACCCAGGCTGAGTCTCTCTACAACCAATGCCTCGACCACGACCCAAACCACCTAGAGTGTCACAGAGGCTTGGCCGTTCTGCTCGTCGACACAGGCCGAAATGATCGCGCTTTTGCCCTGATGAAAAACTGGGCCACCCAGAATCCGACGAGTGCGGAAGCCCGAATCGAACTGGCTCGGCTTTATGAGGAAGCCAATGACCCCAGTACGGCGATGAAATATCTTGAAGATGCCGTTCAGAAAGACGCAAATAACCCGCGGGCTTGGCTAGCACTCGCAAAACTACGCCAGCAGTCCGGTGACCTGCCGCAAGCCCTGCAAAACTATCAGCAGAGCCTGGCAATCAACCCAGCCCAGCCGATGGCTGCTGCTGAAGTCGCCAAGCTGAACCACCAGATCAGTGGTAATGCCCAAACTGCGACACCACCCGGTCAAACACAAATTGCTGCCCCTGCGTACGGCGGTGGCTTTTTGAACAGGTACTAGGGCGATGGAAAGACTGCCCGCGGCTCTTTCGCTGTGGGCCCTTCTGGTAATAAAGAAATAAATCTCGCACCAATCGCGGCCCTGGCAGGGAAGGGCGTTTGAGATTCGCCCTTATCAGACTGACGAAAACCAGTCCTCAAAAATTATTTCCGTGAGGTTTGCTGGCCTACGAAGGCAGGTTCAAACACTCTACAGTTTGCGGGAATTAACAACCGCACCAGCTTCACCCAAGCTCAAATACTGAATCATTATGAAGTCGATGGAAAAAATTGTGTCGCTCTGCAAGCGACGTGGCTTTCTGTTTCAATCCAGCGAAATTTATGGCGGTGTGCAGGGTTGCTGGGACTACGGGCCCTTGGGTGTTGAGCTGAAACGTAACCTCAAGGAAGCGTGGTGGCAGGACATGGTTGCCGGCCACAACGAGTTACTCAAGCCTGACGCTGCCCCCTGCAACTTTGAAATGGTGGGTTTGGACTGCACGATCATCATGCACCCCCAAGTATGGAAGTGTAGTGGCCATTACGACCTTTTTCATGATCACATGGTCGATTGCAAAGAGTCGAAAAAACGTTATCGCTTTGATCAGGTCCGTGGCCGCTGGGTGGAATACCAAGACAGGAAGATCTTTGTATCCACACTGGCTGACATTGAAAACGAGCTCGACGACGTTCGACGACGCGGCATGAAGTTTTTTCGTCTTCGCAATAAAGATGCTGACAAGATCACGATCGGAGATGAATCCATTACCTTGGACAAACTCGATTCAACAACCGAAGTCTTGGCTCCAGATGCCAAGCAACTGGACACTCTTACCGAACCACGCGAGTTCAACCTGATGTTCAAGACAACCTTGGGTGCTCTTGGAGGCGAGGAGGACGCCACTTTTCTTCGGCCCGAAACCGCACAGGGAATCTTTGTCAATTTCAAAAACGTTCTCGACAGCAGCCGGGTACGTGTTCCCTTTGGGATTGGACAAATTGGCAAGAGCTTTCGAAACGAAATTACCCCGAGAAACTTCACCTTCCGCTCCCGTGAATTCGAGCAAATGGAAATTGAATTTTTCTGCCATCCCAGCCAATCGCAGGAATGGTATCGCTACTGGCGTGACCGCCGATTGAACTGGTACATCTCTCTTGGACTATCCAGTGATTCCCTGATTATGCGAGAGCATCATCAAGAAGAACTTGCCCACTACAGTGTTGGCACCGCCGATATCGAATATGCATTCCCTTTTTTACCAGAAGGGGAATACGGAGAGCTTGAGGGGATCGCCCATCGCGGTGACTTTGATCTTCGCAGCCACATGGAAGGCAAACTGGACCCATCAACCAGCCCGATGACGGTGGAACTTAATGAACACGGAAAACCAAAGTACCGCGGAAGTGGTAAAGACCTGAGCTACCGTGATGAAATCCAAGGCGAGAAATTTGTACCGCATGTCATCGAACCATCAGCCGGTGCGGACCGTGGTGTGCTGGCGTTTCTGTGCGAAGCATTCACCGAAGATGAGGCGCCCGACGAAAAGGGCAAGATGCAGACTCGCACAGTGATGCGACTTCACCCACGAATCGCACCCATCAAAGCTGCAGTGTTCCCTTTGGTGAAAAAAGATGGAATGCCGGAAGTTGCCCGCGAAATTTACGGCAAGCTGAAACAGCACATGACAGTGTTTTACGACGAGAAAGGTGCCGTGGGCCGGCGTTATCGACGACAAGATGAGGCTGGCACTCCCTTCTGTATCACCGTCGACACCGAAACGCTTGAAAATCAAACGGTAACGGTTCGAGACCGAGATACATTGGAACAGAGTCGGATCCATCTCGATGATCTCGCGACCGAATTGCAAAACCGCATCGAGTCAGCCTGAATCCCAACCGTCGGCCGTCTGTTCGCAGCCTGTTGAAATCCGCTCAACGACCGCATCTCATGGTCGGACGTGGCGGCAACGTGACGAGTGCTCTCTCACCTCGCCTCGCCTTGTTGCTGTCCCGCTGATGAACTCGCTTGAGGCAAAGTCGCAGCGGTAATCCGCGAAATGCTTGCCGCGGCAGGTCGGTCAACGGTCAACTGCCGAAGCATGGTTCCTGCCATTGCCATCCCGCTCAGGAAGGCACCTTCAATTCGAGGACTGAAACACCAGTCACCACATGCACCAATCCCAGCGATAGGGTCCCAAAGGCACTGCTCGTCCAACGCCACCTTCGGAAGTGCGTATCTCCAACGATGAACTTTCCGGTGTATTGGGCTAACCTTTTTCTTGACGACATTCTCGAACGCCAACAGCAATTCAGTCTCGATTTGTGATGGGCAGCATTCAAGATGTGCTTCAGACCACTCAGCCGAGGCGTGCAGTGTCCAGTTGGTCACGGCGTCAGCCTCGTGCCGTCGTGGCTTGCTGCCATCGTGAGCAATCCACGACAGCGGCCCGTTCTCAACGAATGCACCGTCAAACCCAATTTCTCCCAAATCTGCTGTCGTAAGCATCATCGCCCAGCAGGGGTCCATTTTGACCTCGGCTATTTGCTCCGATAGCACCGAATGACCGTTCAAAATATTAAGGCTCTGCTTTGGGGGGCAGTTGAGAATGACCCAGTCAAACGTCCCGGCGTCTTTTCCTGCGGTGTCCGTGATCTGCCACTTGCCGTCTGCAGGATCAATTCTGGAAACGCAGGTGTTCAGCCGGATGTCCAAATCTGCTGCGAGGTGCTCAGCGAGGTTGTTCATGCCGGGAACAGCCACGTAACGCGGGGTACCGTACTGATCTTCGCAGCCACCGTCAGAGTCAAGCTTGACTATGCGGCCCATCCAAGGTTCTACCAATCCCTGCTGCATCCAACTGCGGACGTATCGCGTGAAGCGGCTGTCTCGGGCTGTGAAGTACTGGGCACCGTGATCAAAAGCCAATCCATCTTCACGACGGGTAGCCAAGCGACCACCAACACCCCGAGACTTGTCAAACACTGTCACGTCGATGCCATGATCCTGAAGGCATCTTGATGCCATCAACCCGCCTACGCCAGCTCCGACCATCGCCACCTTGGGCATTCGCCCAGCGATGGGGCGATCGACAGACTCTGCATATTTTGCCAGGTCCAGACGCGATTCGTGAATTTCGCAGGGACGCTCACGCACATTGCCAAATACTTCTCCCGCTGGCTTGAAGGGCCGATCGAAAAGACCAAAACACCACAGCACTCCGCCGTAACTGCATGGGTCTCTGCCATCCAGAGCGTAACGATGGTTCAGATCCATCGTGAGCTGCATCGCAGCAGCAGGTGAGGGTGCCCAACGCAGGAAAGCCTTTCCCCACGTCATCCTTACGTTATTGTGCAGTTCACCATGTTTGACCAAGCTACGTTGGCATGCATCCCAGAGGGATTGTCCAGTTTTGCCACGCGAGAGCACTTCCCACGGGTAGATGTCCTCTCTCTCATCCGAGGAGTGCTCGTCAAGAGTCTCAATTGCCCAGGAAGGCAACGCTTCGATCGAATCCAGGACGTCAAGGTTGTGGAAGCAAAAGTTGAACGATAGTTCTCGCCAGATCAACAACTCATCCAGGTACTTATCTGCACCCGCCGCGTCTGCCTGCCGCGCAATCCTAAATGGACTCACCATTCCGAAGTGCAGATAGGCACTCAATCGGCTAACGCCGTCCCGGTTGCTTGCATCGTTACGCTCGTCCTCGTACCGATTCAAGCCGTTATTCCTGAACCGATCCCATCGCTTGTAGCCTGCACGAGTTCCACCCGGCGTATCAGCGACAGGAGCAATGGAATGATCAATCCGACATCCCCCAATCAACGACGCAAGGCAAATATCCTGCAGATTAAGCGATTCGAAGGGCAACGCCCCGTGGAAAAATTCACAATCAACTTCCTGCTCAGAATAGGCCTGATCGATTCGCTCTTCGTACAGCTCTTTAGTTGCATTTCGGTACTCGAACGCTCGCCGATAGGACTTAGGACTCAGCAGCATGGGAACGACGCATGAGGCGTCTACCATTGCGATTGGGGTTGAAGTCCGGCTAACCAATCGCTCCATCCATCCTGCCAGCGGTTGGACGGGCATGTCTTCCGTCACGAGGACCGCCGCCCGTCTGGTCAAATCTCGCAAGTGAGGACCTCGGTCTCCATCTCGGGCGAGATGAAAGTGTGCTTCGATCCCTCGATCCGCGAGCTCCCTTTGCACATCCCGTTGTCCCTGCAATATAAATGCGTGGAATCGGTCGGATGAATAGGGATAGTCCTCGGAGAGCGCGTGGTAGACCAAAAGAGGTAGTCCATTCTGCCTCGCAAGGCAGATTGCCACGTCTAATGCTGGATTTTCGTGCGCCCGCATCGCGCTGTGCATCCAATAGAGGACGAATTCCCCCGGTTGGTGCTGTGCGTCTGCGGGGCTAACTAGCCAGCGGAATCGTTCCGCTAACGCTGGGGGTAGTGACTCATCCACGCTTGTTCTCTCTATGTTTGCATTCTCTGCATCATGGTAGCCAGTCGGCAAACCGCCCTTATGGTTTGATCAAGCAACGCGTAAGCCAGTTACGCGGCAAACCTGCCTCAACCTCCAAATTACCCCCAAATTCACTCTGCACGACACTCGCAGCAGCCATTCTTCCGCTGATCACCGCGCTCTCCATCGTCGCCGGCCATCCGGTCGCAACCCAATCACCGGCCAAATGGAGCCACGGCAAACAGGTTCGGGAGGATGGTCTGAGTTCCTCAAATTCCGGTGTGATGGAGAAGACCGACTTTGGATCCGTTACGATTTTACTCTGAACCAAATTCGCACCCCGCGCCTCCGGGAAGGCGTGCTGCAACTCTCGCAGCACAATATCAATCAATTCCTGCCGCGGCAGGCAGCGAGCTGACTGCGACGCACTGATAACCACTTGGTAGTAGTACCCCGCCGACGCCTGCTTGCCCTCCCACGGCTGCCGGAACACCCACTGTGCTACTGTGCCCACCAGTACTGCATGAGGAAGTTCGGTGATTTGCTTGTCGAACCACAAATGCAAACCACTGATCGGCGAAGCCGGTGCCGCCGCCAAACATTCCGATTTTTCGACCGCATTTGCTGGAACTAAATCGTTGACAGCATGCCATGGCACGGCAGCAACCACATGATCGCCAGCCAACGTCTGGCCATCTGCAGTGGCAACATATTTGTCCGTCGATATCTGCCGAACCACTTGGCCGGTTTTGACTTCAACTCCAAGCTGTTCAATCGCAACAGTTAGTTGCCCACCAATCAGGTCGGCAAGAGGTACCTTGGGAACGAGCACATCAGACGCGCCGTGTGCTGCTGCAAACCCGTCGACAAAAACTTTGCGAACAGCAGCGAGTGAAACCCGGTCGATCGACTCACCGAGAGCGCTGACGACAATCACGCTCCAAAAGTCTCGAATCGTCGTTTTATCCTGCCCGTGAGTTTCAAGCCAAGGCTCAGCCAGCGAGTCTCCCAAATTTTCCGAGCTTGTGCGAAAAAGGCGGAATAGTGCGTGTTTGATCTGACGCCGTTGGGAACGATTCAGGTATCGCAGATTCGAAAGCGCTGGCATCAGATGAAAAGGGGCAGGCAGCCAGCGTGATGGCTGAAAAGTGCTGACGGGGTATTCAGGATGGAAAAATCTCAAACAAGTGTATCGATGCAACTGGTCATCCAAGCCCTGCCGTTCAAGAAGTCCCAAAAAATTGGTGCAGCAGCCCATTGCAACATGTTGGCAGTAATCGACGGTCCCACCCGTCTTGTGATCCTGAAATGACCCTGCACGTCCGCCTGTCGCGCGTTTGGCTTCCAAGACGGAAATGTCAAAGCGGTCTGAGTGGTTTCGCGCCAGACACTCCGCGGTAGCAAGCCCTGCCAGACCACCACCGACAATCAACACTCGCTTCTTGGGATTCGTGGTTCTCACTGAGCGGGTGACTGCATTCACGATTCAGTTTCCGACATTCCTAGTTCTCGCGGCGGTACCGGTAAACGACGGAACAGCGGCGGGCAAAAATGCCGCGAAACAATACCAAGTTTTGCTCCGGGTGTAAGACGAATTCTGTGCAGTGCAACTGAGCGAGGGGACTCAGCAATCCGCTCCAGCAATTGCCGATACGTTCTCCACATCATGCTGAACATGGGTCTTCCATCTGGGTGTAGCGAATCCCAGATCCCCCAACCGGAATCGAACAGCCTTCGGGCTCGCGTGACTTCATCCAAAACAAGGCACTGCAAACGGTCATCTGGGCGCGGCTTCAACAAATCATCTTCACTAAGTCCATGTTGCTCGTAATGCTGACGCGGTAGATAAATGCGTCCACGCTGGGCATCTTCCAGGACATCCCGAAGAATGTTGGTCAATTGGAATGCCAACCCACAGTCGATTGCGGCAGTCGTGGGAATGGGATCTTCGTATTCCCAAATGTGAATGCATGCTAAGCCGACTGCGGACGCCACCAGATAGCAATAATGCTCGACTTGTTCGTACGTATCGAATCTGGTTTTCTGTTGATCTGCCAAGACGCCATCCACGATCTCCAGCAAATATCGTGAAGGAATTTCGTATCGCTTCGCCGAATCGCGTAGCGCCGGCAGAATTTCCTTCGCACGTCGATGCAAATCAATGGGCCAATTTTCGGTCCCTGCCGATGCCCCTTCCGGTATCAAGCCCTCTGGCAAAATGACTTGCTCTGATGAAACATCCCCAATCAGGTTTAAAGCAACCGTTTGTCGCCACCAACCAAGCCACAGAGACCGTAGGGCAATGGGCTCTTCACAATCGCCTAGATCATCCGTAGTGCGAGCAAACGCATAGAGTGCACACATCGCCTCTCGCTTTGGCTTGGGCAGCAACCAAAACGATCGATAAAAGTTACTACCACTTCGCCGTGAGATACGCCGAACGTGCCGATAACTTGCAGCAACGGAACTACTAACATCCATGGCCATATGATAACCGCAGGTCGAGTCGATGACTGCGGGGTCAGCCACCGTACTCATTCCATTGACAGCAAGTCATTTACAATCTGCCAGCAAGAGCGCGTAAAACCAAGCCGAACTGCTGCAGTTTTCCGACCGTGGGCCGGGATCCCAAAACATCAAAATCAATCTTCCGAATTGCTCGCAGGGTCTGCAAACCACCATGTGCGAACAGTTTCACATCGTTTGCGAGCCACGGCTTCACTCTTTTTGCAAGCGGAAGCCCGGTCCGAAACATTTGTTCGGCACGCTCACATTCATGGGCGAGTAGACGCCGCAACGGCTCCGCTGTCGGAATCTGCCTGAACATTTCCTCCTCAACCCCAAACTGACACATCGAGTCTTGAGGAATATAAATTCTGTTCATGGCAAAATCCCTCGCGACATCCTGCCAAAAATTGGCCAACTGCAATCCGGTGCAAATATGATCCGAAAGAATGCGATTTTCAGCGGTGTACGAGTCCCCAAGGTGCAAAACGATATGTCCAACGGGGTTAGCTGAACGTTGGCAATACTCCAATAGCTCCCCGATGTTTGCGTATCGATTCCTATGCTGGTCCTGTCGAAATGCATCCAGCAAATCATCAAAGGGCTGCTTGGGAATTTGAAACTGCCGAATCGTCGCTTCCAACGCGATGAAAAGCGGCTCCTCAGGGCGTCCCGCGAAGGCGGCATCAAGCTGCTGCTGAAAACGTTCAAGCCCCCTTAACGCCTCCTCAGGACTTGGTGACTCATCCGCCAAATCATCGGCAGTCCGACAAAAAGCGTAAACGTCATAAAAGGGTTGACGCATTTCCTTCGGCAGCAGAATGCTCGCCACCAGAAAATTCTCATAATGGGAAGTCGCCAGTTTTCGCGTGGATTCCCTCGCCTGACTCAACGTGCGGGCACAATTGCCAGACTCACCATGGTTAGACGATGATGCCACCCCACGGTTATGCTGTGCGGTTAGCGGATCATTTCCTTTGGATTCAACCTCAGGAGATCCAGAATTCGACGGTTCACCGGAACGAGTCAAAACGGCACCACTGTATTGGAACACGGTACTGGAACAGGAATGAAGATCATTTTGGCAGCCCCAAGAGGGTTTTGCGCTGGCGTGAATATGGCAATTGAATCACT
>CAXGRW010000159.1:0-9429 GCA_964012125.1 uncultured Rhodopirellula sp. | reverse complement strand
GATCGTCTTTGTCCCGTCGATGTAACCGGCTGTAACCGAGTCCTCATAAGGTGCTACATCACGCGGATCACCTTTCGCGATGATTCGACCACCATGCCGCCCAGCTCGCGGACCAAAATCACATAAGTAATCACTGCTGTCGATCACTTCTCGATCATGCTCCACCACCAACAGTGTGTTTCCAAGATCACGTAATCGATGCAAGGCTCCGATCAATCGCTGATTGTCTCGCGGGTGCAGCCCGATGGTGGGTTCATCCAGTACATACAGCACTCCGCACAATCCGCTACCTAATTGAGCAGCCAAGCGGATGCGTTGAGCTTCGCCACCCGACAGGGTGGATGCCCCGCGATGCATCGTGAGATAATTCAGCCCGACGTCAAGCAAGAACCCTACCCGGGCCCGCACTTCGCGCACGAGTTCTCCCGCGATTTTGCGTTCACGCCGATCGAACTTCCAGCTTTTTGCTTCTTCATGAAGGCGGTCCAGCGGCATATGCACCAGATCGGCAATCGTGTGCCCTCGAAAACGGACCGCGGCAGCTTCATCAGTCAATCGCGAGCCGTCACACACGCTGCAGTCAATCTCAGCTGTAAACTGCTCCAGCTTTCCTCTCAAACCGGGAGTCAGTCGCGAGGCTTCATCCAACGCGGGATAAAACCCTTTGAACTGGTATCGGAATAACACACTTGTTGACTTCTTTTTCGCTTCCTTATCCGTCTTGTCCGATTCGCGAACCTCGATCCACTGCGCCCCGGTACCCCGGAACAAAACCCGTCGTTGGGAAACGGTCAGGGCATCAAAAGGAACATCGATCGGTATCCCTGTGTGTCGCGAAAGTGCATTGAGCATCCAACCGGAGACACTTTGCTGCATCTCTGGCCACAACACGGCTGCGCCCTCCGCCAATGTTTTCCCAGTTGATGTCACGAGCGCTGCGGGATTGGTCCCCGTCTGCGTCCCTAGACCTTCACACTGATCACACCAACCAACGGCAGTGTTGAAGGAAAAATGATGGGGAGTCAACTCAGCGAACGATCTGCCACAACAACCACAAACCAGATGCTGGCTATGAGTTTCTGTTTTCCATAATGGTTCCTCGCGTTCGTCATCTGCCACGGCAATCTGGAGCACACCGATTCCCAACGACAGTGCCTGTTCCACACTGTCGGTAATACGCGTCCGGTCGTCGGGCTGTATCACAATTCGGTCGACGACGACCTGCACCGTCTGTCGCTTACGCGGATCCAGCGGTTTCGCCTCATCCAACGCAAGCGTTCGTCCATCAATTCGAATCCGCTGATACCCTGTGCTTCGAAGCGATTGCCACGTATCGCGAGATGCCTCTCCTGCCTGAACTTCGATGGGAGCAAGCAGCAAGGCCCGCGTCCCCTCAGGCATCGCCATCACCTTTTCAACAATTTGATCAGGTGTCTGCGTCCCGACTGCAATTTGGCAATCGGGGCAATGCATCGTGCCCAAGCGTGCCATGAGGATCCGCAGATAATCGTAGACCTCAGTCACCGTGCCCACGGTGCTTCGCGGTGAATGTCCGAGATTTTTCTGTTCCAGAGCGACCGCCGGCGATAATCCCTCAATTTTTTCGACATGGGGTTTTTGAACCTGACCCACAAACTGCCTAGCATAGGACGACAGCGACTCGACGTAACGCCGTTGCCCTTCGGCATAAATCGTGTCCATCGCCAGTGAACTCTTGCCGCTGCCGCTGGGGCCACAGAATACGGTCATGGCATCGCGAGGCACTTGTACGTTGACCGCCTTGAGATTGTGCTCGCTAGCTGCCTCAACAACCACATGCGTGCGAGCAGCAGGCGACTCAACCACAAGCGGTCGAATCGATTTGGCTTGATCGGTTTTCTTGCGCCTTTTAATCCCAAGTGACTTTGCTAACGCTACACCCGTGTAGCTTTCTGGAGAGCGGGCCACATCCTCGGGCCTGCCGGCACAAACAATCTCTCCCCCGCCCTCACCGCCTTCGGGTCCAAGGTCAATGATCCAGTCCGAGGTTTTGATTACATCAACATTGTGCTCAACGATCACGATCGTGTTGCCCCGATCGGCCAAGCGTTGAATCACATTGAGCAGCAATTCAATGTCTGCGAAATGCAGTCCAGTCGTCGGTTCATCGAGCACGTACAACGTTTTTCCCGTTTCACGTTTACTCAGTTCCCGCGACAACTTGATCCTTTGAGCCTCACCACCTGAAAGCGTGGGCGATGGTTGCCCAAGTTTCAAATACTCGAGGCCAACATCCACGAGGGTCTGTAGTTTCTCAGCAATTTTGGGAATATTGGCAAACAGTTTCAACGCCTGCGAGATATCCATCTGCAGCACATCGGCAATGGATTGCCCTTTGAATTGGACCGACAGCGTTTCGCGGTTATAGCGTTGTCCCTGGCATACCGGACACTTGACCCAGATGTCAGCCAGGAAGTCCATTTCAAGCTTATTCGCTCCGTTACCGTCACACGCGGCGCATCTTCCGCCATCGACGTTAAAGCTGAATCGGCTCGCCGTGTAACCTCGGGTTTTCGCCTCGGTCATCCGCGCAAACAGGTTGCGAATCTCGTCAAACACTTTGACGTAAGTTGCAGGATTGCTCCTTGGTGTCCGACCGATGGGGGACTGATCAATCGCGATGGTCTTGTCGAGGTGTTCTAGCCCCTCGACCCCTTCATGTTCACCAACTTCGGCCTCAGCACCGTTCAATCGGTTGCGCAACAAAGGCTCGAGGATCCCGCCCACAAACGAACTTTTCCCGCTTCCCGACACGCCTGTGACACTGGTGACTGTCCCCAATGGAATCGAGATATCGATCCCCTTCAAATTGTGGAACGCCGCTTTGCGAATGGTCAGCATCGCGTTTCCGTCAACCTTGCGAAGTTGACTTGCGGGCTCGATCGCTCGTTTTCCAGACAGGAATTGTCCCGTTACACTTTTTGGGGCTTCACTGACTTTCTGCACATCCCCCGCGGCAACGATTCGCCCACCCTTGACCCCAGGACCGGGCCCAAAATCGACGATCAAGTCAGCTGCCCGCATGGTGTCTTCATCATGCTCAACCACGATCAGCGTGTTGCCGCTATCACGCAAGCGTAGCAGTGTTTCGATCAAGCGATCATTGTCTCGCGGATGCAGGCCAATCGATGGCTCATCGAGAATGTAAAGGACACCAACCAGTCCACTGCCGATCTGCCCCGCGAGCCTGATCCGTTGCGACTCGCCTCCAGAAAGTGTTGGCGCGGTTCTCGATAGCGTCAAATAATCGAGGCCAACGCCAAGCAGAAAGCCAATCCGTTGTCGAATTTCTTTGAGCGCCTCAGCCGCTATCACCGCTTCAGTATCACCCAAACAAACAGTTTCAAAAAACGTATTCAGCCTCTCGACCGGCAACTCACAGAGTTCCGGCAACGAAAGATCAGCTTTTGCGTCATCCTCTGCCAAGAACTGACTGGCTCCCGTCTGGATCGTGACTGCCGATGCCTGAGGGTTCAGTCTGCGTCCATGACAGTCTGGACAGTCCATCGTGTCCATGTACTTTTCGAACTGCCGCAACTGCATCTTGTTCCGTGTGGTACGGTACCTGCCCAACAGTTCGGGTATGAAACCATCAAAGGCCCCCGAGTACTTTCGAGCCTTCCGTCCACCTTGCCAAGTGAACTCAACGGAGTCATCGGTTCCCCACAACCAGATCTGTTTCGCCTGATCGGGCAAGTCCTGCCATCGTCCTTCCAGCATGGTGCCCGAATCCAGCTCCATCGCTTCGTCCATCGCATCGGCAACGCCGCGATAAACATGACGCCGATAGCGTCCCAGATCACCCCATTTGCCGAGCAGTTTGATCGCACCTTTTCGGATGGATAGCTTCTCGTCGGGCACCAGCAACTCGGGCACAAACGTGTAGAGCCGTCCCAAGCCATCGCAACCTTCGCACATCCCTTGTGGGCTATTGAAACTGAATAACTGTGGGCTGGGCGGTTTGAAACTACGTCCACAACCGCCGCAAGCATATTGAGATGAGAACAGGATATCCTGTTTGGGCACACCGGCCTGATCATCATTCTCGTCAGACAACGACACAAGCAGAGTCGCTTCCCCCATCCGCAAGGCGGACTCTACAGCCTCGTTGATGCGGCCGCGGTCTCGGGAATCTGGATCAATCCGATCCACCACAACCTCAACATGATGTCGGTGTTGGCGATCAAGCGGCGGCGGGTTGGACAGCCGCACGGTTTCGCCATCGACCCGGGCCCGCAAAAATCCCTGCTTCCGGAGATCCTCAAACAGGTCACGGAATTCACCTTTCTGGCCGCGCACGACGGGTGCCATCAACCACAACGTCGCATCTCGGGGTAACGCAAGGATCCGCGACGCAATTGCATCCCTCGCCTGCGCTGAGATCGCCGTCCCACAGTCGGGGCAATGCCCAGTCCCGACTCGTGCAAACAAGACACGCAGAAAGTCATAAATCTCGGTGATCGTGCCGACCGTACTCCGCGGATTGTTCCCGGTGCTTTTCTGGCTGATCGAGATGGACGGACTCAGCCCGCTGACAAGGTCCACATCGGGCTTGGGCATCTGCCCCATGAATTGCCGCGCGTAGTGGCTGAGGCTTTCCACGTAACGTCGCTGTCCTTCCGCATACAGCGTGTCAAAAGCAAGCGAGGATTTGCCACTGCCTGAAACGCCCGAAAAGCAGATCAACTGGCCTCGTGGCAGCGTCACGTTCACGTCGCGCAGGTTGTGTTCCCGGGCACCTTTGACCTTGATTTCCGTTGTCGCCATGCCCTTTGCCAGACTTCCTCTCTGAGTGTCGAAAAGCCGCAGATCGCGACCACGTACCATAACACGCTAGAGTCCCGTAAACCGAACAGAAAGGGGTGGTCAAATCGGCGGTACGCCTAAACGTGCATTCCCCCCAAGAAACCACGATAATCGCGGCAAATTGTAGCACTTCGCACCCATTCGCTCAGACAGTCATCTGGAGCCAAAGCGATCTGAGCACGAGTCCCCGCCTTGCCTGTTCCCCTGCCGTCAATCGCAGGGAATCGCCCACCCCATGGGAAAACCGATGAAGTTTAGGCCCCCGAGTGGCCAAGGAACCCAACCAGAACGGTCAAGAACTGCGGCCAAGCGTGCCGTCGAAAGGTGAGCGCATTGGCAGGCCCTGCCGGCAACCAGTTCACCACCACTTTTTAAAGATTCGCATGGCTAGCGATTGAGACTGCAAACCCAATCCACCACACAAGCCGTCACCGCAGTTCAAGCTTGGGGTCATGTTTCGACAGCGGCATCGTGGCCCTATGGCCGCGATTCTTCCCGGACGAGTGCAGCAGGCCAAGTTAATTCCAGCTTACTCAAGCTGCCGCCTGCCGCTTGTAAGCCGCGTTGCAAGACTCTTGTTCGAGCACTTCATCAGCAAGGCCCTGATAATCAGCTGCTCCATTGCTTTGCGGTGCGTACTGAAAAATCGATTTGCCAAAACTAGGAGCTTCAGCCAAACGAATGTTTCTTCGGATTCTTGTATCGAAGAACTTGGCTTGTCGGAAGAATTCTCGTCCACCTTTGCTGGCTTGGAAAAACTCCTCGATATCGGTTGTGACCTCTGCGGCAAGGCGAGTATTCGAGTCGTACATGCATAGCATGACTCCCGACAATCGCAAGCTTGCATTCAACCGACGCGAGACAACCTCGATCGTGCGTAACAATTTACTGAGACCATGCAAAGCCAGAAAGTGAGGTTGCAGGGGCAAGAAGACCTCGCTCACGGCAACCAATGCGTTTACTGTCAACACACCGAGGCTCGGAGGGCAATCCAGAATCAGGTAATCGTAGTCGGCATTCTCTTCTTCCTGCATTCGGTCGCGAAGAATCATCTCGCGTCCTACCTCTCCAGCCAACTCCAGTTCAGCCGCAGCGAGATCAAGGTTAGAAGGAACGACCGACAAATTTTCGTTGATCACTCGTCGCGCCTGTCCGAGTGATGCATTTCCACAGAGAACCTCATACATACTCGCGTCACCATCCACGGCAGTTATACCGAGATGAAGCGAAGCGTGAGCCTGCGGGTCAAGATCGAGAAGACAAACCCGCCGCCCTGCCTCAGCAAGCGCTGCTGCAAGATTGACGGAACTGGTCGTCTTCCCGACGCCACCTTTCTGATTGATCACCGCAATGGAACGCATGGTTCTTCCTTAATTTGACAATTGGCGACTGCATGGCGACTCAAGCGTCACACATCACAACGCTTCATTCGTTCAGGCAGCACGACTTTGTATTTGCTGATATGCCAACAAAACGTCATACAAGTCGGCATCAATCCGTACCGTGTCATCCGCAAAATCATTCAGCCACGCCCGGTCATTCGCAACCGCATCCATCAACAATGGAACGACTTTTCCCAAAGGAACAGCAACCGTCTTGGGCTCTGCTGCGCCAGCAATACGATCCAATTCGCGTTCGCGACGGTCAGTGCTATCGGGGCTTTGGAAAATCTTGAGGGCAGGCTTCGACATCTGTATCTTTCAGTGATGGACTTCATAGCAACGTTTGGGAGGACGGAAAAAACAACCGCGAACACCCACCGCAATCAGTGGAAGTGGCTGGCAAACCAACCGAGCAGAACCTCTTTCCAACTGAGGTATCGACTTTTCCGGTTAGGAGGATTGAACCGAATTGGCAGGAATTTCCGTTCTTTTCCTAAAGCCATCGTGTTTCACAAAATCGAGTGTTGAAAGTGACGACACCAAACCTTGCAATGTCGTCAGAACGATACGGCTTCAGTTGATGGCTTGTCCTTAAAAACAAATTGTTCAATACGCTATGCGATCATCACTGAATGCGTCAAAACCGTAGCATCATCACATCAAGGACCACGTTGCCCCCAGCAGCTTTAAAACATTGGCATGGTGTATGCGTCATGAACACACAGCTTCCAACCCTTGAATGTACGGAGATGTTTCATGCAAAAGTTTCTCGCCGCAATGCTCTCGCTAATCACGACCGCTCTCTACTTTCCCCAGACACGGCTTCACGCCGCTCATGCAACACCGCTGTTTCACGCCACGCGAGAATATCGAGATGCCACTCAGTATCTGTCGCGCGTCCTGACCTTTCACGCAACCTTGGACCCAACGCAGAAGCTGTTTCTGAATCGCCTGATTCATTCCAGTCATCAACTTTACGCGGCAGCTCTATCTTGCCATCACAACTCTGGCGGACCGTACGGAGCCGAGTTCCAACAAACGTGGGCAGATATCCAAATCCTGGTTCAAGACCTGCCTTGGATGATTGAATTCCTGCCGCCAGAAGCGAAGCAACGTATGGCCCCCCACTGCCGACAATTTCTCGCGACGTTCCAAACACTTGCCGTTCAAATCGAACTGAGCGAGCCGGTTTGCGAACCTGATCCGCGTGGCGGCAGCCCTGCACTCGTCCCATCAAATATCCCCCGTCAAATGCTGATGCTCCGAGCCGACCTCACACAATTTCCCCAATCCCTAACTCGCAAATACGATCGGGCGATGGGACACCAAGCTGATCAACAAAGGTTGCGGGTAATTGTTTTGTCACGCCAACCTCTTTCCCCAAGCGAATGCCAATCGCAGCAGGCCGGATCTCGACGGCGAAGTGAGACGCCCATCGGACGTGAAAACTCAAAGCACGGAGCCCGACTCACGCGTTTGGTTCACCCCAGATAACCCACGTTACGTACACCTCCATGGCAGCAACTTCTTTCGAACGCCTTGCCCAGCCCCCATAGAAGACTCGGCCAGACACCGCTTTCCAATGAGTGAACGCAGCGAGAGGGGAGCTCAGCGAGCGGCTGGAAAGCTGTTGCCCGGTGAGGGTTCGATCGAGAGCAAAACGACAAGCCACCCCCTCCGCAGAGGCACGGCTGAGGATTTTCCCCTTTTCTAGGTTTGATTGAGGGAATCAACACCATTATGATTTGGTGCACTGGCAAGGGGCCTTTCGTGGCTTGGCCAGCTAGTCCTAATCTGCACAACCGGACGTTGTGCCAACTTTTCTCAGCAAAAATCGGCGGTAAACAATGCGTTACCTGCGTTCTTTGATTTGTGGCCCTCGCGGCTATTGTGCGAGTTCAGTGCTGTGTATTGGCACCCTTCTGGTGCTGGTCAGTTCATCGAGTCCGTCTCACGGCGGAACGTTTGACGCGGCAAACCGCAGTGATGTCCGAAAAATCCGCAGCGACCTCCGGGCTTCCCAGTTTCTATCGAAAGCAACGTTTGGCCCAACGCAGGAGATGATCGACACCTTGTCGAATCGAATTCGGCAAGTTGGATATCGCCGTGCTTGCGGGGAGTGGATCGATCAACAATTCACACTCCAACCTTCATCACATGAGCAGGTTGCTCGAGAGATGGTTGCCGCTGATGGTCGAACTCTTACCGAGCCGAGCATTGGCATTGCGAACTACCGTTATCAGGCGTGGTGGCACATCGCGTTGACCCGCGAAGACCAGCTGCGTCAGAAGGTGGCATTCGCTCTCTCGCAGATTTTCGTGATTAGCGACAGCGGGACAGGCTTCAATAACAACGCATCGCGAAACATTGGGAACGACGAACAGTCGCTTCCCGATTGGCTTGGCATGAGCAATTACTACGACATGCTGGTCAATCACGCGGATGGAAATTACCGGGACCTTTTAGGAGACGTGACCTTTCACGAGTGCATGGGGGTTTACCTCAGTGCCTATCGCAATCGCAAAGCTGATTTAAGCAAAGGCCGATGGCCGGACGAGAACTACGCTCGCGAGATCATGCAGTTATTTTCAATCGGCTTGTATGAATTAAAGAACGACGGCCGTTTGAAAGTCAACGAACAGGGTGAATTGATTCCCACTTATGACAATGAGGGGATTACCGAACTCGCGCGACTATTCACTGGCTTTAAGTCGCAGCACAACACTAGCACGAGTTTCTACGCTGGTCGAAATTACGGTGCTCCCATGCAGATGCACTATCAGGAACACGATGACAACACGGGATACTCCGATGTCATCGGTGAACCGGGCTACGGAAATAATGTTGGTAGCAAGACGCTGTTTGGGACAACTCTCAACGCACTCCCCGATCCGCTGACGAATGAAGCCGCCTTGGCGGAAGTGAACCAGGGTCTCGATGTGATTGCGGAACACAGTAATGTTCCACCCTTCATTTGTCGCCTGCTGATCCAGCGTTTGGTCAAATCGAATCCTTCACGCGGCTACACTCGCCGGGTCACTCGAAAATTCCGTGACAATGGCCAGGGTGTGCGTGGCGACATGAAAGCCGTCATCAAAGCGATTCTGCTGGATCCGGAAGCCGTACGTGGTCAGCGAGCTCTGAGAAAACGCGAACCACTCCGAGTCGAGGTGGTGACACGGGGCACAGAACGCAGTCGCCT
>CAXGRW010000158.1:0-9524 GCA_964012125.1 uncultured Rhodopirellula sp. | reverse complement strand
TCGAGGACTACCGGCATAGGTCATTTAAGACATCGATTACTTGCTGGAATCACAACCTAGGTTCAAAACCAACGAACCAACATGCTGCGAAGGCCCCATACTTTCAAGAGAAGTGCTTGCGGCTGAATATCCCAGGCTTTCAAGCAGCCAGTCCATTTGAGTTGGCGGTGCGGCCGATCAAGCTGCATCACTCAACGTTTGGAGCTGGCTCTTTCTCTGGCTTCTGATTTTCAGCTTTCGAGTCTTCCGCACTCGACTCTTCCGTGCCTTCACTCTCGTTCGTGAAGTCGAGGCTGAGGGTGTACCGTGAACCAAACATTACTGTAACTTTGGATTCAGGCTGCCTCACGCTGACCAGCGTTTCCAGGAAGATCACATTGCGGGAGGGAACGAGGATCGGTTCTATTTCTGCGAGAACATCTCCATTTTTCGGATCCAGCAAAACGACTTCCAAGTCGGTCTTTTCTCGTTGGCCTGCGTACGTGACATCGAGTCTTGCAAGCACAATCCCCGGTGTCAGCATTGCCTGTGAAGTCGTGCAGCCCCATGGTTTTTCAAACTTCTTAGACCACACCAAGCTGCCATCCTTGAGTGAAAAAGCGAATGCAGCGTTAACGGTGTGGTGCAGTTTTCCTGTGGCTGTGTCGAGCCTTGGTTTACTGGTGTCGACTGCCGGCTTGGCATAACTTGGCATCACAACGGCAACGTCGCGTAACGCCAAAACCCTTACCTTGTCAAGTTTTTCCTGTGGTTCAAGCTGTGTTCGCACGAGTTCACGAGCATCACGAAGGTCCCAAATAAATGTCTCGCCTTGGGGACTCATCATGAGAAGCTGATGACCGGAGAAAAACCTGCAAATGAAACGTGGGACGGTGCTACCTTCATTTGGCTTTACACCAGAATTGGCTTTCTGACTGAGCAACACTTTGCCGTTGAAGGGGTTGACCAATTTAACGTCAAAGACATTTTCTTGATCTGTCTCCTCGTAACACAGCAGATTCTCTCCCGCTGTGCGCCACAACTCACCAAACTCAAAGGGGGTTCTACTTAGCTCTCGACCGTCAGCAATGTCAAAAAACACAGTCTCTCTGCCAGTAGAAGAAACAACAGCGACTCGTTGCCCATCACTGAGCACGAAACCGTTTTTGGGAGCCGAATTCACGTACCAAATTTCATCGCCAGTTTTCAGGCTGATGGCTCTCAGTTCGCCTCCTGTCAGCACAAGCACGCGATCTCCCAGAATGGTTCCGACTTGAAATTCAGGGCGATCCGTCATGTTATTGGTATTCAGGCGAAAATTCCTGACCTGATCACCAAAGGGGGTGGCGGTGGTTTCTGCAGTCAATTTCTTACCACCTGCTCCCAAAATTTCACGAGACCACATGACTGCACCGGAGTTACCGGTGTTGGTCTTGGATACCTTGGTCATATCGATGGCGAACAAATGCGAGGTTGTATGCACGACCATCACGCTGCCAGAAACCATCGCACGCGCACGACTCGGATTAGTCGACGTGACGGCAGGTAATGGGATAGTTGTTTTCGCAAGACCATCAGGTCCCCGCAACACAAGGGCTCTCCCCAACGTTAGCACCTCAAAGCCACGGAATTGTTCGCCCGCTTGGATATCGAGGCTCACCTGAATCGTTTTATTATTGGTGTATACGCGGCTTGCCTTTCCAGACCAATTAAATTTCACATTTGCAGGCCACGCTTTTTCAACCAAGGCTTGCTCTGCAGTGTTACGAATTTCGTCGATCAATTTTGAATCTTCCTCGGAAAACTCTTCCGATCTTGATTCCAATTCACGAATCACATCGAGCACATCACGTGGCATCTTGCCGGTCGCATACGCATTGGCCAACATCAACAAGCGGGACGACGATAGTTGACGGATCCTGGTTGGACTGGCCCGAAAATGCCCTAGGGCGTTCATCTCCAGCTGTTGAGAGCTACCTAAGCTTCGATAACGTTTGTCCAACACAACTCTCAGGGCTTCAGCAGATTCCATTCCATCAAAATGAGTCAGCATGCGCTGAATCCGTTCAGTTGCTTGCTTACTCACGACTCGAACGGGAGTTGTTTGCAGATAATTCTCCAGCTGAGTCTCAAAATATTTACTCACCTCGGAATCTGCGTCTGACAGATACTGACGTACTTGGCCATTTAACCAAGCATCCGCGAGACACACGCGTCCCTGTTGCCCCAAGACCCCCTCCGCCGTCTCGTCTGATTTAAATTCACGACGAATCAGCTCACTCAGTTCCAACAACAATCGCACGGATTGCACGTGATCCTCAGCCGCAATCGCAGCCTCAAGCCGCAATACTTTGAATTCAGCCAACTGGTCAGGACGATCAATCAACGTCGAAAGCTCCTCGACCTGCTGAGGTGTCAAACTTCCCCGCTGACGAAAATCCGCCAGCATCCCTGCGGCACTCAGCATCCGCACCTCATCATTTTCCGGCTGCGCGATTCGAGCCCTCGCAAGCAACTTCAACGCGTCGTTGATATTCCCTGATTGAATCAACAACTCTGACTTGCGGACAATCGCATCAAAGTTGTCGGGATCTTCTTCCAGCATCCGGTCGACCAGTGGAACCAGAGTCCTCTCTCCGAATGCCACACTTAACTTTGTCGCTCCCTGCGTGATCACCTCGCCATCGACGGCAATCATATTTCCGAGCTCATAATTGGTTGCCCGGCGGTCCATCACCGCACCATCTTTCAGGGAGATCTGGACTATTTCCTGGGTATTGGTCGGCAGAAGATAGCAGTCATCTCCGAACACTCCTTGACCGGAGACCTGCTGCCCGGACACGAACATATCTGAGTTTGTCTTCCAAACCTGACTACCATCGGCGAGGCTGAACGCCTTCATTACCTCGGGACCTACAACGAAAAAATTGTCTCCACGGATCCCCGCGAGGTAACGCATCTCAAGACGCGTTTTCTTGGTGAACAATGCCTTACCCGTTAGAAGGTCCATCCCAAACAGGCGATCTGTTTCCACTGGCGTAACCAAAAGTGACAGATCGGAGACAATTGCTGTGCCTGTAAACCAACGATTGAGTAACTGATCAGTGCCTCCTCCCATAGCAAACCTGGCTTGGACACCGTTGCGTTGGTAATTCACCCCCCACCTCAAGGTCCGATCCCCCAAGTTCACAGCCACTAATGCCCCGGCCCCTGTGGGACAAATCAGCACCCCATCCTGATAACTCAACATTGCACCGGCAACACGGCGTATTGGATCTCGACTGACCATTCCGTACTCGTTAGCGACCAGTTGCTGCCGCCAGATTTCCCGACCCGTGAGTGGATCAAGGCAAATCAGGAATATGTCGCCGGCCAATTCACACATGGCATACAAACGACCTTCGAGCGGCAAAGGCGGCCCCAGGAAAAAGGCATTTGCCAAGGGAGAATCCGGTCCAGCTCTAACCCCCTGAAACCACTTCAGAATCCCTTCGGACTCCAACTCCAATGCGATAAGTGAATTCCCACTGCTAGGCATCGCCGCCCGGCCAAATCCAATGTTCAAACCCGCTGCCGGATTCAGCTTCGGCAACCCTTCAATAGCGTAAACACGCTCTCCATCACTTGTCACCTGCCCGTAAGGCAAATCATTCCAAACCCGCTGTTTCAAAAGCTGAGTTAATTGGGATATTTTGCCGGCGATGCCACCCCGTCGAGCATTGGCCATACGGGCCATGGCTTCATTGTTTTCATCATCCTCAGGACTTTTGCTCCAAGGATGTAACCAAACTCGCTTTCCTGTTCGATAATCGACGCCCACCAAATACTCGGTGGTGCGCATCAGAAGTTGATCCCCCACTCGAAGCGGTACCCAGCTTGGAGGTGGCATTTGCCCACTGGATACCAGCGTTCTCTTCAGTTCATTCACGGCACGCTGCTGCTTTGGGCTGACCGTCGTATCCAACTGCCACCGAACGTTGCTCAAAGGCATTTGGCCAGAACTGGCACCATTTCGATTTTCGCCCGCGTTGAATACACGATACTCCTTCAGCTGGCCTTTCGAGAGTTTTTCAGTGGAACCATAAAACTGCTCAAGCCAATCCCTTAGATCGCCGCCTCCAGGTCCTGACTGCTCAACACCACCTATGGTGACTTTCCCTGAGGTCCCCAATAAGGAAGAAGGCAAATCTCGCTTTGCCAACTTGCACGCAGCGGCATGCAAGACAAGAACTTCCTTGCCAAGTCGGTTCACCGCTCTCGGAACGGTAACGATGTCGTCCAACAAAGCTGAGGCCGCAATGGGGTGGCCTTCCAACATTTCATGCTGCGCAAGCAACCAAGAAGCATCATACCCAGCTTGGGTATGAAAATACCTGCGCCGCACCTCACGTACACCGCCCCAATCTCGTGTGTCCGCCGCTTGCTGCAGCAATTTACTTGCGGAGGGTCCGTAACGCAGTTCATAAGTTTCCATGGCTGCCGAAGGCATGCCACCGATCATGTCACGGATTTTATTTTTATAGCTCTGATTGAACGGGGTGCCGTAAACCGGTGACTCGCCCGCATCGAGAAAGAAATCCTGGCTCGACAACTCACCTTCATCACCCTCTTCGGTCACGCGGGCAAGCAGGTCACCCAAACTTATCACCGCGTCGTTGTATCTTGAATCCTCGATTGCTTCCTTCGCCTCTCTCATCTGCTTTTGCAAGGTGCGGGGCACGGGTACGAAACGGCCGGGAGCGGTAAAAGGACTCGAACTTCGGAACTGCGAATATGCAGGCTTAGCCCAGTTCAGTTCCGAAACCGTCAGCAATACCAGCAGTAAAACAACTGGTTTGAACAATCGGGCGATTTGTCTTTGAACCACAATAAAACCTGAAGATGAAAGGGATAGCTCGATGGCTAACTCGGCCGACGGCACTACTCAATCAGGATGTACCGTGTCCTGCTGACCTCATTGTACGGCCCAATCCACAATTGTGGCGAGTGTCCGAGCTACTTTCGTAGTTCCAGACCGGTCAAGATGTCGTCAAACACACGTTCTGCAGACTGATCGCCATCAATTTCCAGTACATTCCCCTGCCCGCGATAGTGCTGCAGAACGGGGGCGGTCTGAGTTCGATATACCTCAAGACGCGCAGAAATGGTTTCCCTGTTGTCGTCTTTACGATTCTGGAGTTCAGCTCGCTTTAAAAGCCTATCCAACAGAACCTCAGGATCGACATGCAAGTGCAACACCGCGTCAATCCGCATTTGGCGTTGCTTTAGAAACTCGTCTAACAGTTCAGCCTGATGGACAGTTCTTGGAAAACCGTCAAAGAGACACCCAGATTGACAATCGCTCTCTGAGAGACGCTTGGTCACGATAGGCATTACGAGATAATCCGGGGCCAAACGCCCCACGTCGATATAGCTTGCGACGACCTTGCCAAGTGGAGAATCACGCTCGGTATCTCGAAGCATGTCACCGGTCGAGAGGTGAGGCACTCCCAACGACTTTACCAGCCGGCTGCACTGCGTTCCCTTGCCCGCGCCAGGAGGTCCAATGAACACAATCCACATTGCTAACAACCATGATAAAAAGCTGCCGATGGACAACAAAGACGCCGTCAGACAGTTTGCAGACAAAGTCTGCCCTCGTCTGCAGCAATCGTTCATTCAGCACACGATGTTCAGGCAGTAACCAAAGCCCAGCTCACCTTAGCAAACTGTCGGATTGCCACGATCAACGCATTCCGCCTTTCCAACCATTCATCAGGCCGGAAGCATTCCGCTGTTCCGCATTCCGCTGTTCCGCATTACGCATGAACAGCTCATGAGCACCAGTCACTACTTACACGACAGGCGAAACACCGCCGCCGGCTCCCTCGAGCAAGCCACGATAGTTACGCATCACCAAGTGACTATCAATCTTCTGAACCAAGTCAAAAGCGACACTGACAGCAATCAGCAATCCCGTTCCGCCGTAGAAACCAGCGATCGAGTATGGCACACCCAATGACCCGTAGACGATGGTTGGCACGATCGCGACGATCGAGAGGAAGGCTGCTCCCACGTAAGTGATTCGCACCATTACCTTCTCTAGATAATCCGTCGTTCTCTTGCCTGGACGATACCCCGGAATGAATGTCCCGCTATCTCGCAGGTTATCCGACATTTCCTTCGGATTGAACGTGATGGCCGTCCAGAAGTAGCAGAAGAAGAAAATCAACACGACATAGAGCAGATTGAAGATGAACGATGCTTGGTCATTCAGCGTCAGGCCCATGTAGTTCAGGGCTTTGAACATGAAGCCACCGCTATCGAACAAGCCGGCCAAACCGCCCAACAACATTCCGGGAATCATCAAAAGACTACTGGCAAAAATGATCGGCATGACGCCGGCCTGGTTGATCCGAAGCGGCAGGAACTGCCGAGTACCCCCGTAAACCCGACGACCACGGGTGAATTTCGCGGACTGTGTCGGGATTTTCCTCTGTCCAAGCGTGATGAAGACAACTCCAAACACCACTCCAACAAACAGCACGATCAAAAGAACGAGCGTCTCAATTCCGATTTGCCCTCGGCTCAGTCCTGTTAGTTCCGTCTTCATGTTTCGGACCAACTCATACAATGCCTTCGGCATTTGAGCCAGGATCCCGGCCATGATCAGCAGACTGATACCATTGCCGATCCCGTATTCATCAATTTGTTCACCCAGCCACATCAGGAAGACGGTGCCACACGTCATCACGAGCACCGCTACAATCTGCCAACCCCAGAACAGCCCGGTCTGATCCGCGTTGAGGAAATCGATGTCAATATTGCCGTAGCCCGCGGCACCTCCCGACATCAACATGAACTTCAAGTACATGTAACTCTGCACAAGGCAAATCGCGACCGTCAAATATCGCGTGTATTCGTTGAGTTTCTTGCGGCCGGCCTCACCTTCTTTCTTCAATTCTTCGAGCGGTTTGTAGACGCTTCCAAGCAGTTGAAAAATGATCGACGCGGAAATGTAGGGCATGATCCCCAAACCGAAGATCGTGGCCTGACGAAGGTCGCTAGCGGCAAACACTGTGATCTTCTCGAAGAACTCAGATGCTGCCCCCCCTTCATCCGCCAGATCAGTCGCGATCATTGGCAAGGGAATATGGAAACCGATCCGGTAAACTGCCAGCAGACCAACGGTCAGCAATATCTTCTTGCGAAGTTCCGGGATCGAAAAAATGATGCGCAGCTTTTCAAACATGCGTCAGGTCCATCTTGGATTCGTGCCGCAGCGATCGTGTTCGGCAAGCGGCAGGTTGATTCGTCTGAATGAAATTTAAGGTCGCTCGCAACCGCACAGGAAAGCACTAAACTTTCCCCGCTGAATGGCGAGTGACTGGATCGCAGTCTACCGGCTTCTTCCCAACAGAGCGAGAGGAATGAGTCCCCCCCGGACGCGGCTTAAAACCACCAGACCATCGCAAAACAAGCCCGATTCCGCTAACGAGGAGTTCCCTCGATGCAACGAAAACCGGGCTGGCGTGCTGTGAGCATCGTCTAGGACTTGCTCTTGGCTTCCTTCAAAGCGCTCACACGCTCGTCAGGTGTTCGCTTACTGACTAGCTTTGTGATCGTCCCACCAGCAGCAGTGATTTTCTCTTCTGCTGACTTGCTGAACCGATGAGCACAAACAGTCAATTTCTTAGTGATCTCACCATCGCCAAGGATTTTCACCTCGTCGAAATTACCCTTCGCCAAATCCTTCGCGGCGAGGCTCTCCAAAGTGACCTCAGCTCCATCATCAAACGCCTCATTGATGCGTCCAACGTTTACAGCAAAGACCGTCATCGCCCAGCGGTTGTTGAAACCACGCTTAGGAACACGACGGAACATAGGCATCGCACCACCCTGGAAGTTGGGCTTGCGACTGTAGCCACTGCGGCTCTTGTGACCCTTGTGGCCACGTCCGGCAGTTTTGCCGTGCCCGCTACCTGGGCCGCGACCGATTCGCTTCCGTTTGCGGTTTTTTAGGATCCCGCGATGGACATCGTTGAGGTTCATGGTGAAACCCGTTCTAACCTTATCTCTGTGACTTTATTCAATCTGTCTTGTTGTGGGCGTCGGCACAACGCTCGTTGTGCTGCCCGATATCTCGGTCTTAAGCCGTTAACTCTTCGACTTCCAGACCCCGCAAAGCAGCGACCTGCTCAGCAGTACGCAACTTCGACAGTGCATCGACTGTCGCCTTGACGAGCGTGACAGGATTGTTGGTCCCGTATGACTTCGTCAGAATGTCGTGAATTCCTGTCGCTTCGCACACGGCACGCACGGCTTGGCCGGCAATAATACCCGTACCAGCTCCGGCCGGCACGAGGATCACTTTCGCAGCGCCGTAGTGGCCCCAAACCTGATGAGGGATACTGCCCTCAACCAGAGGGACATCGATCAAGCTACGACTAGCCTGCTTTTGTGCCTTCTGAACGCTTGGGGGTACTTCGTTTGCCTTCCCGTAGCCCCAACCAACTTTTCCGTTGCCATCACCGACAACGACCATGGCAGCAAAGCTGAATCGGCGACCACCCTTGACCACTGCAGCGCAGCGTTTGATCTTGACCACTCGGTCAAGCATCCCGTCGCCGAGACCTTCTTTTTCCTGTTTTCGTTGCTTTCGCGGTGCGTTACTAATGGTTCAATCCTCTTCAGGAGGTGCTATCTGGTTGTTTCGTTAAGTTAGAATTCGAGCCCACCCTCGCGGGCTGCCTCGGCAAAGGCCAGAACACGGCCGTGGTATTTGTTGTGCCCTCGGTCGAGTCTCACTCGTTTGATTCCTGCAGCCGATGCCTTCTCTGCGATCGCTTTTCCGATCAAAGCAGCAGCGTCACAGTTACCTCCACCGCTGACATCCGAACGAACGGCCTTGTCGCGTGTACTGGCACTCACGAGCGTTTTCCCAGACAGATCATCAACCACTTGGCAGCTAAAATGCTTCAATGTGCGGTTGATACACATCCGAGGTTGTTCCGAAGTACCACGCAGCTTGTTTCGCACATGCTGCCGGCGTCGGAGTCGTTTCTTCTGAAGTTTCTTGTTCTTATCCATCTGATTACCGTTCGAGCCAAATCCGACGCAATCGTCAGAGAGGCGGTCTTTCTAGGTAGTGTTTTATTTGGTTGCGGACTTACCAGGCTTGATCTTAACTTGCTCACCCTGATATCGAATCCCCTTGCCCTTGTAAGGCTCGGGCTTTCTGAGCGATCGGACTTCGGCGGCGAACTGGCCCACCTGTTGCTTGTCACAACCCTGAACGACGATGTGCGTTTGATCTGGGCACGTCACACTCAAGGTCTTGGGAATTTTCTGGTGCAGCTCGTTGGCGTATCCTACGCGAAGTTGCAGGACATCGCCCTGAATCGCTGCGATGTAACCAACACCCACGATTTCCAGCTTTTTCTCGTAGCCCTTTGTCACGCCTTCGACCATATTAGCGATCAGAGCACGGGTCAAACCGTGGAATTCGCGTGCCGAACGGTCGTCTCCTGCTCGCTTGACGATGACACTATTGGTGTCACCGTCAA
>CAXGRW010000157.1:0-9528 GCA_964012125.1 uncultured Rhodopirellula sp. | reverse complement strand
CGATACCGGTGAATGGATCGGAGGAATCACCGTTGTCCCTCAATTGAATCCGGAATTCCCTGTAGACGCCTTCTTGAAGGTTAATGAAGCTGACAGCGGGATCGGCATCAATTCCCTCTGCATCATTGTCCCTCGCAGTTTCGGCAATCGCAACCGGACCATTGAAGTCGGCCAACTCAGTCGAACCTCGATCCTTGAAAACTGATCCGCCAATTCCACCCGGCGGTGCATAGTTGGGATTATCGGCACGCAGAACGCCGCCTACGTCGTGAGTCGGAGCCAAGATATTACTGGCCGACAAACCCATGGCATTCTTAAGCTCCACCACCGCACTTCGCTCAACAACGGAGTTGACCGAAGAATCGATCAGTCGTGAACCTTCCGCGGGCTGAAAATTATTTGCCTCGGGATAGGCCAACGCGGGCTCCTCCGTTCCCAACGTGATATTGAAATCATCATTCCCGTTAGCGCCAGTGGAATTCGGGAACTGTCCAATGACAGGCCCTTCGGCGTACTGGAAGACATTTCCAACAACGATCACCTCTTGCGGTTTGCTGGCAACCTCAACAAGGCTGTCATCAAGATTCACGAATACGTTGTTCAACGCTGTGGGACTTGCACCAGCAGTGATCAGCAGACCAGTCTCCGTGATCAGTTGGTCAACATCATCTTCAACAACACGGTCCGCATCGACTGGTCCTGGAGGATCGCCATCGTCAATCGGGGTCAACTGCAATCCAGCTGCAACCGCCTCAGGACTGAGCTCTATCTTCGCAACATTTTCGATAAACACCCATTGTTCTGTCGAGCCACTGGCTGCCGTAAAGATTTCGGCGCCGGCGTCTCCTGATGGGATATGACCGAAGCCACCCGTACTGTCGTCAGTTGCCACAGGGCTGGCCACCAATCCAGCATTCGCACCAGAAACTCCACCCAAAGCCTGAGCCGAACCTGGCAGGATAGCCCCCAATGGACTTACCGCCGAATCGAAGTAAGTGGTGTAATCTATATTCGGCAGAATTGGCTGGAAACCAAACGGTGTGAGAACAATGCTATTGATCTCCCCTTCAATCAATTTCATGACATCCGGTATGCGATCGTTGGTCGCATTGATGCCACCAAACGTAAACGTCACACGATTGTCTGGACCAGCGCCCGATATCTGCGGGAAGCCGTCTGGAATGTCCTCAATCTGCGTCACGGTGAAGGTGGTACCGTTAAGTTCCTGACCGGAAGCATTCGCAAGAGACATAACAAAAGAACGAGCCGCCAACGCTTCGAGCGTAATACGGTAAGTGCCCGTTCCGACGTCTGCCCCGGAAACGCGTCCCGACAGCGTGCGGGTATCATAGTTTTCATTGCCTGCCGAACTTACGCCCACATAGTAGACACCTGCTTTGTCGGCAACGTAGTCAATGAATGAGTCTCTCTCATTCGTTGGATCGGGCAGCAGATTCTGGTAATCAGTCGGGTCAGATGGATCAAGATAATCTGGGGCGATGTCATTGTTGCTGATCGTTACAAGCTCGCCAGCTTGATCTTCGAAAGCCTGGGGAAGGCCGGCTTCGTCGAATAACCTCATTACGGTGTCAGGACCACCTGCGACGGTGTCAATATCAGCAATCAGACGATCACCGACGTTGAGGTAGACACGATAGAAATCGACATCGCCTGCTGATTGCAGATCTGCAGGGCCAGCGTTGTCACCCAATGTCGTCAATACGGTATACGGCGCGCGATGGCTGCCGCCAACTCGAGTTTCAACCGCACCCGCGAGAAAGTCATTTGGTTCCAGATCGAGCAAGCCAAGACTGCTTGCCTGATGCGGGCCATCGAGCCCGTCCTCTTCGTATCCTTCTGGATACTGCGATGCCTGACCGTCATCACCATAGAAAGTGTTATTCACCACTTTGGCAAACGGCTGGGGTGCCTCATAGATCGGTGCTTGATAGGCCAGCAGGACATCGTCGGGGTTAATAGGTCTATTCACCAGACCGACGCCGACAGATTCGGCACCCTCGATGTATAGCGCGGGTGCACCGGGATTGACCAGAGATGGACCTACTGTCAATTCGACCAGTTCCGAAAGTGCATTGGTCATCAGAATACTGCCCTGAATCGACTCCCGCATCGAATGCAGCATTTCAATGGAACTGTACTCCCAGAACCGGCCTGCATAGGTGGGAGTCAGAAAATCGTCATCATGCCGGTAGTAAACAGGCACATTGCCCGCGTTAAATCCATCTCCACCTTGGGTTTCCGCACCCCATTCACCGACGGCTAGATCGGCATCCCAATCTCCATCACCGATTTCCTCGAACTCAAAGCTCACCGTGGTGCCGGCAGCCGTGATGGAGAATCCATCGGCCCTCCCCAATCCAGGCCCATCATCAAGAATGTCGTTACCAGTACCTACTTCAATCACCCATGGTTGGTTCTGACCCGCGATTTTGACGCCCGCAAACTCTGCATTGTCCAGCGTATTGTTCTGAATCAGGATTCCCGGGGCCAAGCCACCAAGCACGCTGTCATTCTCTTCTGGAAGGTTGATCACTGCCCCCGGCTGGCTCAAGCCGACAGGCGGCGCTTCCTCACCAAAACCAGCAGCAGCAGCATGAGCGGGCACCGTGTCACGCTCACCCGGCTCAGACCAGATTCCAACGCCACGCACATCACTGATCACATTGTGCTCCACAATCACAACGCCCTGTAGACGTTCATAATTGCTGTCCCCCAGTCCATCATGCAGGATAGCGGGAATCAATAATAAACCATCACTGTCAAACGACAGTAATCCCGGGCCAGTAGCAACCGAAGTGATCGGATCAAAACTGCCGGTGCGAACACCGTGCAACGCGACTCGAGCATCAGTCGGGATACCACCGCCATCTTCCGTGCCATCCAATCCGCCGGAGGTAGAAGCTTCGACCTCGATCAGACTTTGTGAATTGATGGCAGCACGAATCACCTCCGCGACTTCTGCAGACGTTGTCATGCCTGCGATATTCACGAGAGTGTTTCCGAATGTCACTCCATCGCCCGCAACGTCAAATTCAAAACGCTGATTGACAGCTCCATCGCCTAGCACAAACACATCTTCATCTGAAACGGATCCGGGTTCCGGAGCCACAAGCGTGACACTCTGATTCTGTCGATCGTTCGTGTCAAAGTCATCTTGCAGGGTGATCACACCAGCACGTGTGGCAAAGTCGGTTCCATGGCGAAGTTCCAACTGGTACGCGCCAGCATTACTGGTCGCGGAACCACGGAAAGTCGTCCCGCGAGCGGCATCAAAGACCGTTTCCCCGCGTTCAGCGAAACCAATCACGATGTCGTCAACGCGAAGGCCTTCAGCCGTTGACACCCCGCCGGCAGCGTCGTAATCGATTGTCAACTCTATGTTGGTATGTCCAGCAAAATCACCGAGAGAAAGACGAACTTGCTCCCAATCCCCCTCCTCGAAAACAGTAGTACTTCCTGTTGGATTTTCAGTGCTAGTCACGATCAATTCCGCGACATCGCCCGCCGCTGGATCGTAGGACCGATTGAAGTAAAGAGTTGGAAGATCCTCAGCGACATAACCCGCAAGGTCGAAAGGTGCACTTGTAACTGTTGAGTCCACATTAGTTGCGTTCCTTGGGTAGGAGAGCACCTGCGATCCCGGTCCCGGAGGAACGAGAGGAACAGTATGCGGATCCTCCGGATCCATGGATACATGCAGCGTGTAGGTACCACTTGCTGACCCCGTCGCGGTAGCCCCTGTATCACTGAAAGCCAGGACCGAGTCCTCTCCCAAGACGCCTACCCAATACCTGCCGGGCAACAAAAATGTCTCGATGAATGGATCAAAAACCGAGTTGCTGCCGGCACGGCCATCTTCAACTGCGCTGAAACTGACTTCGTCATCGCCGCTGAGATCAATTGGGAAAAACGGATCGTAAGGTTCAAGTACAGGAACCAATTGCAGTGACTCCGTTGCAATCAGATCGGGATCCTGCTGTGGTTGTAAAATCACAAGTTTCGTATCGACAGAACCACCAAACAAGGGTGGGTTCAGTGGATCGGGCACACCATCAGCAATATCCCAACCGCCATCGACATCAAGAATCACTCGCGACGGCAGATCAACATCGAGGATAAAGAAATCGGCTGCGTCATTTTGCAGAAAGCCATTGAATGACACATGTGGTAGGGAGGTCGACGTGTTGGAAGATCCCAGAATATCAAAGGGAGGAAAAAGTCGAACGACACTGTCACCAATTTCGTCCTCATCAGCAAGCGACCATTCTTCCTGCTGAAAACTGCCCAACGTATCGTTAGGAGTGGTCGCTGGATCCGTGCTGACAAAATCAGGTGCATCAAAACCAGCAAGGACAAAGTCTGATTCAAAGTGAATAATGTTGGCTGGTGGCGGAACAAATGGAGTTCCTACACCGGCAAAGTGGCTTGGTTTTCCATGTCCCAGATCAGTATCGGTGGCGACCACAAACTCGGTTGCAGGCACGAAAACAGCTGGATCAAAAAGCTGCGGGACCGCTGGTGGGTTCGCGGTGCTGTAGCCTTCAGCGGCGACATCTGCACCGATACGATCCTCAGCTATACGTCGAATTGAATTAATGGGCTCGCGAACTGCATCCGTCAGTGACTCGGGAAAGATCCCGTCCTGAGTAACAGCAACGTAGTAATTACCCTCGGGCAGCGACACGGGGCCGATGAACGGATCGCCATTGGCGATCGAACCACGCAATAGCGATTCGAGGGCAGGATCATTGGCAAGCGGGCTGTCCAAGTCATCTAGAACATTGCTTGCACTGCCGAAATACACCAGTTCAGGCAGTGAATTACCATCTGCACGGTCAAAGAAAACGCTGACATTGGTGTTGGGGCGATTGAACCCGTCTGCAAAATCAATATCAAAAACAGTGGACTGCAACCCGGGACCACCGGGTGCAAAATCGATCTCAAAGTTGTACAAGTCGACATCGGTACCAGCCGAAATCTCGCCGCCCACACCGATGACCATATTGTGGTTATCAACGAGGTTACCGATGTACTGCGGACCCTCAGCAAGCGTCCCTGCAGTGAAGAAGTCATTGGTGGCTGGGAAAGCAAGGACGTCGGCCGACTCGTTTTCCTGCACCTCAGCAAGAAGCGGTGAGTCCGACATCAGACCTTGGACTCGAATGCCATTGTTGGCGTACTTGATATTCGCAAAACGCACCACGCTGCCGGGAAATGCCTGATCTTCCGTCAGTCGCAATTGCATCCGGTACTGGCCACCCGTCAAGCCACTTTGAGCATCATCGGGATTTAAGGAAGCACTGCGAATACGGATAAAATAGACGCTGCGAGAATTTGGATCGGATCGATCACCTGTCAGGGGGAAGTGCAGCCCACCGTCACGGAGATTGTACGAACCAAAGTCTTCAAGATTATTGTAGGAATCACGTTCGACGTATATCTCATCAGAGGCCTGCAATGAAGTCGCCAACCCTTCCAGTTCCGGACTTAACACGGTAATCGGCGTTGGATTTGTAGCGCTGGTTTCATCCGCACTATTATCACTTCTCGCTAGCACATTGCCTTCTGCATCCAACAACTCAACGACTGTATCAAGTGTGAAAGATGAGCGGTCAACGTCAACCCAAACCTCTGATCCCGGTGATCCGATAAAGCTGTAGGTATCGATATCATGATTGCCGCTCAGATAGCCGTCGATCTCGAAACCCAGTCGGCGGACAGTGTCAGCAGTCAAGTTGTCTTTGGCAAGTTCCCCCAGGAACTGGGCGTTAGCAGCGGTACCATTCAGCCCAGGTGCCGCTTCAGTCAGCAATTCCAACTCAGGCACAACTGCATAGTTGCTGTCATTGCTAAACTCATCGAGAACAATCCCGTTCCAGTCGTTGGCGGCACCGCGAGTGGTGATACCGTCTCCATCGTGATCGGTGAATGAGGAACCGTCTGGCTTCAGACCGGCACCGACACCATCATCATTCATGCTTGTCAGAATCACCGGCGCTCCCGGCATACCAACAACATGCACGGTCCCACCAATCCGGTTATCGATTCCATCCAACGAACCGGTAGCAGTGATACCCGTACCAGCGGTCGCTGCGTTGGGAGATCCTGATCCGATGAACTTAACCACGAGGCTTTCATCGGGACGACTCAACAGACGCAATCCACCTGAACTGTGCAAATTACCGACCGTAATGTTATCGAACAGAAGATGAGCGATATCGGTGTCATCGAACGTGGTTTCTGTCGTAATCGTTCCAGCACGCACTTCCAATCCGGACAGTTGCAAACCCGAACTCGTATCATTCAGGTAGCGGTTGAAGCGGATCATCGGCCCGTAATTGTCATCAAGCACGCTAATACGGTCGATTTCGCCGGTCTGCCTACCGATATCCTGGCGGTAATTCCCCCCCATGGATTCAATATCGATATCGATGATGGATCCACGGTTATCCACAAACGTGTTACCGACGATGATCGGTTGTGAACCCCGCACCATGATGGTTGATTCGGTAACCGCGAGGCGACCAAATCGCCCAGCAGGTCCAGCGCCATCCTGTCCTTGATCGTTGAACTCGAAGCGGGAGTTTGTGATGCGTCCCTCGGCCTGCTGCAGTTCCAACGGCAGGAAACCGCGGGCAAGTCCACCGTCCAGCAAACTGATGCCGCCAGCGTAGGACAACTGCACATGATCAAAGCTGATATTTGAAGTGGGACCAGCATAGATTCCGGCCCAGTCACCACGAACAGGTTCGGCCGGCGGGGATTCCAGATTATTGTCGTTGTTGGTGTCAAAAGTGCCACCAGCACCGAAGCGATCGTCCAAAGAACTGGTGAACACAATGGGGCTCTGCAACTTGCCTTCGGCGAGCAGTTGTGTGCCTTGACCCATTTCGATTCGTGAACCACGGAGCTTCATGATCGCCGCGGGGTCCAAGACCAATGAAGCATCAAGACGTCCTCGAATACCATCGAGCGACAGATCCAACGCTGCATCGCCACCAGCAGAATCATCGGTGAACAAAACGGTCGAAGCATCGAGGCGACCCACCAAACGGTAGTCGTCAAGGCCAGCGTCAGACCGGTACAAACGCCGCGACACGTAGTCACCGCTACTCGGCACTGCTGGCAATGACGTCAACTGAATCGCCGAATCAGGATCTGCGACGGCAAACGTAAACACATCGGCACTTGCTAAAGACTCAAACCCATGGGCATCCACAAATGTCATTTTGTAGTCATAACTGACCGCTGGATTTGGAGGAGCCGGTGCAAGAACAGCAGCAGGCCCCAAAGGACCACCAGACAACCGCCGCGCCGAGATCAATGCCATTGAAGGTGCAACACCATCTTCGATTGAACCGCCGGGCGATCCTGCAACCACAAGGTTCTCAGAAACGTAATGAACCAATTCAGTGTCATCGAACCGGGCCGCGACCGTAAATTCCTTGGGGGCTTCAACCGGCGTGGTTGCAACACGGATGAATACAGCATTGAGACTGTTATCCAGCAACAGGTTCTGATACATGTCAGGACCCACCCGATCATAGTCGGCGGTGAACGATCCACCTTTCTGAAACTGCGGTGCCTGGTAACTGGTTTCTTCAAAGCTGTTGGGAGCCGCGCTAATTGCTGAGTCAGCACTCAATCTGATTTCATTGAAGCTAACCGTCGGCCGCATATCGACAATCTGGACGGGATTAACCAATTGCTGAACAGAATCGATCAGGACGTTGCTACCACCGCCGTAACGAATTTCTGCATGGTTGACAGTCTGCAGGAAAACACCGTCATCTTCGAGATCAGGGCGTCCCTCAGCACGGTCAACATCGCGGCGATAGATGATACCACCCCAGTTGCCTGCGGACGGTTCGGGACTGAATCCTGATGCATTCGCATCGACATCACGATCACGCATGCTTGTGAAGATAACGCTACCATCTGCGTATCCAGTCCCGCCATCGCCTGACTCATCTCCGATCAGAGTGGTTTCAACGGGGTCTCCGGAAAGACTCAACTGAACGTGTCGTGGGGTTCCAAGAATCTGCAGTGCACCCCCACTGCGATCAATCTGGGTCGTACTACTACCGACGTTGATGTACGAATTGCGTAGTTTGAAGATCGCGCCCGCATCAACCATGGTGGTCACACCACGGGGCACATTCATGCTACTACCGTCTTCCAACGGGCTTCCGCCTACCTCAGCGATTCCGATTTTGTAACTGAAGTTATCTTCTTCTGTCAGCAGGTCGCCATCCAATCCACCATTACCAACAATCCTCACGATGTCGCCAAAGGAGGCCGACCCAAACGCGTTTGGAAGGCTTGCGTTAGCGATATTATTGAAGGGCTGCGATAGCGTTCCATCTGCAGCAGGACCCGCGTTTTTGTCTACGAAAATGGTACGTCCGAGTACGTCAACGCCTTGAAAATCTGCAGAAAGCGAGACACTACGATCCCCGGAAAGCGTCAACACCGCTCGATCCTGCCCTTGGTAAAACTGCTGGGACGTCACAGCCGATACACCAGTTACCGAGGCCTGATTTTCAATGGCGAATCGCAACGCATTCGCGATGCCCTGTGCATTAGCCACAGGGTCATATTGCACACCGATATTTCCCGGTGTGACATTAGCCAAGTTGGTAACAAATTCGTAGGTGCGAGAGAAGTTGGCACCACCCATGATTGTGATGGTCTGGCCTTCTTCGACAGTCGATCCGTCACCCTCGAAAACGAGCATTCGATCTAGAGAGCGTGTTTGGAACCAGAAGTTGTGAACACCACCCGGAACGCCATCCCCGTCAGCATCAATCGGGGTTCCTGGAACATCGGCTCGCGTTCCATCAAGATCGCGGATCACATCGGTCTCATCGACCTGCGGTTCAAACTTCAGATGCAGATCATAAGCGCCCTGTGTTCGTCCACCGTAACCGCTTCCAGTGATTGTCGGGTCGTATTGATCGTTACCGCTCGCAGCGACACCTAGGTAATAGACCCCTTCGCCAAGCGAGGCCCGAAGACGCGAGTCTTCGCCAAAGTAATCATCATTAACTTGGACGCGAGTCAAACCACCGCCATCGAGCTTCAACGGAGAGAATGTCCCCAGATCAACATCGATGATGTTGGTCGCCGGGTCACCGATCGGGATCGACGCCCGGAAAATGGAGCTTGCGAAAGCGTCATCGTTGATCGCATCGACAAGAGCACTCGCTTGCACTTCGGTGACATTCGCTCCCAATCGCGGGAAATCTATAAGAATCCCATTGGAAACATCAACGCCCGACGCGTCCTGTGCGCGGAGTACGCGAATCTCGGTGTCGCCGACGCCACGGTCCGTCTGCACAAACGTAATTCTGGAACCGTTACCCTGGCGGCCACTCAGCAAGGAAGTGAAGGTGACCGACAGATCGATTCCCAAACCGAAATCAGTCGTGATCGACGCGGTGTCTTCTTCGAACAGAGTCAAACTTGTGTCAAGGAGACTCGAATCTGCCAGTCGCTCAGCAAAGG
>CAXGRW010000156.1:0-9547 GCA_964012125.1 uncultured Rhodopirellula sp. | reverse complement strand
GAAGCACGCAGTTGCATGCAGCTAGGTGCCTGCCTGGCTGGAATGGCGATCGAAACATCGATGTTGGGTGCAGCCCACGCGACTGCTAATCCCCTGACAGCACACTATGGAATTACTCATGGGCAGGCAGTCGGATTGATGTTGCCTGCAGTTGTCCGCATGAATGGCGTAGAACATGCCCCTTGGTACGCAGAGCTAGTCCGGGAAGTCGAGCCAGGCGTGCGTGTAGAAGATGCCCCTGAGCGACTTGCCACAATGCTCACAAAATGGCTCAAAGAGGCCAATCTAGCCACCTCGCTGGAGGAATTGTCGGTCCCACGGGAGGGAATTGAGCAATTCACCGAGGACGCACTGAAACAATGGACGGGGACATTCAACCCGATTCCGCTGGATGCGAAACGCGTCAAGGACCTGTATCAGTCGGTCGCTTGAGAGAAGAGGATTAGCTGCGGACGGTCGGGATGTTTGGGTAAATTTGCGGTTTGAGCGGAAGTCAGCCACAATAAGGCAGGGCAGGAGGTCCCGCACTCATCTTTTCATCCTCTCTTACGAGGTGTTGCCACTTCATGTCTTCCGCCACCGAAGGAACCTCACCACCCGTTACCACTCCATCCCAAGCCGGACACGGTGAAGGTGGCCGTTGGAAACAGGTACGATTCGAGGAACTAAGTAAAATGCCTATTGGCACGCCTCGTGCTGAAGAGCCGATAACGACGTCCAAGCCTGCTGAAACTCCCCATCCAAAGTTACGTCTTGAACGACGTCAGCAACTGGAGCATCATCTCAAAGAGAGTCCGACGGATCTTGATGGGTTCATGGAACTTGGGCGTATTTATCGAGCAGATGATCGACCACTCGAGGCAAAGCGAATCTTTGAACAGGCCAGACAGATTTTTCCCGAGGAGCAGGAGTTGCTTTGGGAATACGAGGAAGCCGTTCTCGCGAGATCGTTGCAGCAGTACCGTGAAGTGAGTGACCTTGCTGCAAGACTTGATACCCTTGAAACAGAAAGAGAGCTGAAACGTAGTCAGAACGACTGGGCAAGGCGACGCATCGAAGTATGTAGGGCGAGGCTTACTCGGGACCCAAGCTTAAATCACTTGAAAATCGCGTTGGCTGAAGCCATGTACGATGCTGAGATGTATGAGGATGCGATCGCAACTCTGGAGCAAATTCTTGATCAAGATGAATTGTCGCCAATCGCATACTTGATCAAAGGCCGCTGTTTACTCGCATCCGGAAACCACCTGCAAGCGATGGTGGCTTTGCGAGCAGTCGCTTTGCGAAGAGCGGTCGTGGCACCACTTAACACTCGAATTGTCGCCTTAAAACTGTTGTGCGAAACCGCCGAAAAAGTTGGCGTGGCTCTCACCCTCGCAAAATACAAACAACATCTTGCTCAAGCAGAACGTGAACTGGCACAACACATTGCGTCAAGCAAGTAGCCCGGCAATCATTTCCACCCATTCCGCACAAGAAGCGAGCCATGAACCAAGCCATCGCCGATCCCGAGCAGCTTCGCCAATTTGCTGCACATCTGCATCGTTTTTCAGAAGAGATCAAGAATCTGTCGAGCAATTTGTCTGGACACATGAACCAACTGGAACAGACATGGCGAGATGAGCAGCAGCGTAAATTCGCTGATGAATTCAAGTCCCAGATGCAGCAAATGGGACGTTTGATTAAGGCCAGTGAGGAACACGTTCCCTACCTGCTTCGCAAAGCAGAGCAAATCGACGCTTACTTGGGGCGTTGATTCCAGTGGCAAACAGCAACGTCAGAAGCATTGAGTCTTTGGAAGCTTTCCATGCGGGGCTAACAAGTCTGTCAAGTGATTGGGAAAAATCAGTCCAAGAGATACGGATGCTTGTCCAACGGGCAGCATCACACTTTAGCGAGGATCGCCCACGTTACTGGAAGCAACAAACGCAACTTGCCGAACGTGCCTTGAACGAAGCAAAAGACAATCTGGCTCAAAAGCGAGCAGCAACTCGCCCTGGTGACCGCCCAGCGGCTACCGAAGCATCGAGGAAAGTGCAAAAGTTGGAGCTTCGGCTGCGGCACTGTGAATTGAAGCGCAAGCAGGCGAAGGCATGGTCGATTGAAATCTCTCATCAATGCGATCAACTTCTGGGACCGCTTGCAGATGTGGCGGAACACTGCGAATTACTGCTACCTGCAGCCGCAAACGAGCTTCGACAGATGATCACTGAGCTTGAGAAGTACGCAGAGCAGGGAAAGCGGGCTAACTGACGGAGATTTGGATTCATCTACGCTTTTCAGCGGTCTCAAAATGGATCAAACTCATAGGCTCGTGACAGACGCTCAGGAATTTCATTCCTGTCCACCATTGGGTACTCACACCACCCGCGTGAAGATCCAATACCGCCCCCACAATGAATCGTTCATTCATGACCACTGCAAATCTCAACATCTTCGATCGACTTAGCAACCACCGCGGATCTCCAACCGAGATGCTGGATGAAATGGTGGGGCATTTCCGAGACTCCCGCAGCCCCATGGAATTGTTCGAAGCGCTGAAAATGCGAATTCGCGACAAATTAGGCTTGCCGCTGGTTTCAAGCGAAAACGAACCAGCGCGGCCTGAAGACGTTGAGCGCCAACTTGAAGTAGGACTGTTGGATGCCTGCCGTGAAGCGGGCACGATGTTGATCGAAGACGGCAGGGTCGGCGAAGGCTGGATGTACCTACGACCAACCGGTGATACTCAGTTAGCCAAAGATCTGATTTCGAAAATCGAAATAACCGAGGATAACTATGAAGACATGATCCAAGTGCTGCTGCATGAAGGGATTGATGTTGCACGCGGCTATCAGGCGGTGCTCGATCAGCAGGGTACCTGCAACAGCATCACACTCTACGAGCAAGCCTTAAACAATCGCAGTAAAGCTGATCAACGAGCAGCAGCCCGCTGCCTGCTGAATCATCTCCACAGTGAACTCTGCGAACTCGTACGTGGCGATATCGCACGACGAGAGGCTCCCGCCGGAGACGACGAAACTCTGGCAGAGATGATTGAGAAGCGCCGTTGGATTCTGTCAGATGGAGGCTATCACCTTGATACCACCCACCTCTCATCAACCGTTCGCATCGCGACTGTTCTTGAGGATAAGGAAAGCTTACGTAAAGCTTGGGAACTGACACAATATGGTCGGCGTCTGCACCATCAATTCCAGTATCCCGGTGATGAACCGTTTGTTGATTTTTACCCCGCATACACGGCCTTCTATGCGATTCTGCTGGGCGAGAACGTTGAAGCTGGCCTTAAGGTATTCGAACGCAAAGCGCGTTCAGTCGATACCACCGAACACGGGACAGCAGCGGTGGAAACTTATGTTGACCTGCTTGATCGGATTGGACGACATCAGGAAGCCATCGACATCGCTATTGAACTGGCCCCCAAAGACGTGCCACCGCAAAGAATTGTTCCGATGTTGATTGACATTGCTTCTCGAGTCCCGGAAGCAACCTCCCAGGATGGGTGGCAATCCATCTTGGAATACTGCCGCAAGCACAATGATATTCTGGGCTATGCCGCTGTACTTCATGCATCTGGAACAGGGCCAAGCTGATCCTGAGAACCCCGGGAATCTTACAGATACATGCCCACAAAACCATCAGCTGAGTCACTCTGCGCCTGAATGGCTTTGATGCGAGCCTCTGTCTGAGCCAAATCCCCTGCAGCAATGTAGCGATCAAACTCGATTAAGACGGCATGCTGAACACTCTCGGATAGAAATCCAACAACAGGTGCGCTCAACCATCCGCAGGTTTCATCGTCCAACTTAACGGAGACGTCCACAGCCTTGGTCTGCTGATCATTTTCCCCCGTCATCACAGTACCCTCAAAGTCAAAGCTGACTCGACCGCAACCAGGATCATTGGTGAGATGGTAGGTGCATCGACCTCGATGCAGGTAGTAAGTGTTGTGCGACCCATGCTGTGCCATGGCTTCCTTCACGCGTAACACAAACTGCTCATAGACCGGTGAGGCATCCACGGGGACATCCAACCGTGTCACGCTACGGAGCGGCAAGCAATCAAACTCAATCTCAACCCATTGACCGGCCATTCTCGCCCCCGACTAAAACTTTGAATTGAAGAGTTGATTTTCAAAACGACGAATGCCCTGACCACAAGGCAAGTTCAACATCGTGTTACGTCGCAGTCTACCGCAAACCCTTGCCCATCGCGATGGAGATCCCCAAGAGGTCAACATCGATTGCAAAGGATGGGGCTCGCCCCAATTAGAACGGCGGATGTCCCAAAATCGCATGCAGCGTGGCTAAAAACAAATTTCAAGACTCGCAAACAAGCTGAACCAATATCGTTCCGCCCCATATCGCTGTGCTAGCCTGAGTTCAGCTGAAAGCCCTGTGGGGCTCTGCGAACACTCTCGAGGAACGCGTCACAATCTCCAGGCAGGCGATGCCCGAGACACACCGCCGACCACTGCGAACTGCAGACAGACACGAAACAGCCGCAGTCCAGAAAGGACTAGGGAGTCCTTGTAAGAGCATCGATTTGGCGTTCGATCTTCAGATGCTTCTGTTCGATCTGCTGCTCAAGCTCGGCATTCTCCTGCTCCAGCCGGTTCAGCTCAGCGACCATTGCCTGTGCTTCCTCTGTGATTTTGCCTTTGTATTCGTTGATCGACTGCTTCTCGACCCGAAACTGAGTCAGGTCCTGTTCCAGCTTTAGCTTGACTTCTTGATTAGCAACCAACAGTTGGTCAGTCTTGCTGATCGCTTCTTTCAAAAGCAACTCTTCGGCTGTGAGCTCTGCCTTCTTGTCGGCGAGCGACATCAGGTTAAGGCGAATGCGTCGCAACACAAATCCATAATCATTGAGTGGGCGAAGGAAGAAACTACCTAACTCTTCAGCAACACCCTGATCAATCAACTCTGCTGCACCCTCACTTTTGAGCAACAACTTGTCCCCTTTTTTGAGGTTGATGAAACCATTGTCAGCGCCGTGCTGCAACGCCGCATCAAGTGCCCTACCATTTCCATCGAAGAAGCCACCGTCTTCCAAGGTTCGTTCATCGGGACTATCCACCTCAATTCGGTGGTTCTGTGTAAACTGCAATTCGACCCATTTAGTCGCCGGAGGATCGTCTGGCTTTGACGCTCTTCCATCCTCTAAATACGCCAACTGTGTCTCCTCAGGTGCGTCTCCGAGCAATCTTCTTACGAGCTCCTCATCGACTGCTCCCAGGCAGTTTTTGTCATCAGCCTGACTGAATGGCTTGATAAAAGGAACGTGACCATCAGGAGGCAATAACTCGCACAGTAACCAACTACGTGCATTTCCCTCTTTGATGTAGTCCAACTGGTACTGCTCAAGCGTTCCCGTTGGCACGAGAGTTACTTGGTTTGGATCGCTGGCCTGAACGATGAACTCACCGAGGTAATACGCCGGCACCAACATCTGATTGTCATCGGCGACCTCAGAAAAACCATAGACCAAGGTTTCGGCCGGTACCAAGGGTTGTGCGTTGGCTACGGGAGCCGCTGGTTGACCAGCGAGGTCGTTCACAGGGGGCGGCCCCAGTGAAATCGACACAGGCCCCTGAAGGTTGGCGCCTTTCAACTGCAAGTTCCGCCAACGACGCCCCGCTTCGATCGCGAGCGATGAAAGGTCGCTTTGCAGGTCGATCAACCCTCCGCTGCGGGATGCCTCAGCACCCACCGCTTCACCGAGGGTGATGTCCACTGTCTCGGCTTTGACTTGCGCAAGACGCAGTTCGAGTGATTCCAGCACCTCGTGCCAAGCAGATCGGCTTCGCAGCACACCGGCAGTTGGAAACAGAAAGACCAAGGCTAGCAACATCGTGAGCACAACGGCCACGATATTGAACCAACGCCAGTTCGAGGCGGCTTTCCAAACGACGACAGCAAAGCCGACCAGTAACAGGAACAGCACGCTTGCGAGAATTATGTCGGGGAGACTCATGTTCGCTTTGCAATCATCATGGCAAGAGATGGACGTACATCATCTGAATCGGCATCAGCACACCCGTATCAACGCACTGTTTCTCAGAGGAGTGGCAAAAAGTGCCTATAAGAGATAGTAAGTTGGGCTATTTGTAACGTCAAGGATTTCTCGGTTACCACCGTGAAAGAGCAATATATTTACCGCCACGATCCATCCCCCTGGCTCAGAAGTGCCCCAACAGTCTTCCCAGAACCGTAAAAACCGGCAAGTATCGCCCAGACAGTACCAGCGGACTCCCAATCCAGCCCTCGATTGTAACGGGTGGGGCATATTGCTGGATTAATCCATCGAACCGGTCGAACTGATCTAAAGCGCGGATATACAAATCCGGTTTTAGCAATCCTCATTAACCTGACGAATTGTACAGTTTTGGCGGTCATGCGACTTATGAAACCCACCCAGCGAATCCACCTTGGAATGCTCGCCCTTCTCGCACTTGTCGCATTTAATGCGTTCGGATGCCACCGGCAGTATTATCGTGAGCAGGCAGATATGGAGGCATATCACCTGATCGACCAGAAAGCTGCCGCTGTTGCGCGTCCGCCCAATGTGCCGCTCAGAATTGACGTGGATCGCAGAAGCCGGATGTTCAACCCGTTTGACCTCGATTTTCAACCCATGCCGTTGGATGATCCAGCGTCCTACCGCTACATGCAATGTGTCGACGGCCGTCGGGGATACCCGCTCTGGGAAACTGCTGGCCTCACCAATGGAGCCGAGAGCCCCGACTGGTGGCAATTCCTGCCTCTGAACGAAGATGGCGTTTTGGTACTGAATGCGGAAAACGCCACGAAGATCGCATTGTTAGAATCGCCAGCGTATCAGGAACAGCTTGAGGCGCTGTACTTTCTCGCGCTCGATGTAAGCGGTGAGCGTTTTCAGTTCGACACCCAATTCTTTGGAGGCGCTGAGACGATCCTCGGTACAAACCGCGGTGGTCCAACAGAACTCGAGTTCGGCGACCGCAACATGAGAATGCGTCGCAACTTTGCAACGGGGGGCAACTTGCTGGTTGGCCTGGCGAATGAGATTGTATGGAACTTGGGTGACTCCAGCACAAACGCGACTGCTAACGTACTCGATTTCACTCTGCTGATGCCATTGCTACGCAATGCCGGGCGTGACAAAGTGATGGAGGGGCTAACACAATCCGAACGCGAGCTTCTGGCAGGCGTCAGAGCGTTTGAGAGATTCCGACGAGGCTTCTATGTGGACATCACCACTGGCAACCGCGCCAATGTGAATGTACAGACAGCGGCAGGTAATATCTCACTCTCGCCAAGAGGCTTCACGAGTGGTTCCGGCTTTATCGGCCTTCTTAGGACGCAGTTGGAAATTCGCAACCAGCAGGAAAACATTACACGCCAGCGTGAAGTCCTTCTCTTATTCGAAGACTCACTCATCGAATTACTGACAACGATCCCGGACCCACGAGCAATCGTTTCGCAACGCATTCAGGTTGCACAAACGCGTCAAGGGTTAACCGATGCACTCACAGGCCTCGTGAGACAGCAGGCCAACTTTCAACTCCAGATTGATACCTTTCTTCGAACATTGGGACTACCACCATACATCTGCGTTGAGTTGGACGACCCCATCCTGAGACAATTTGAATTAATTGACCAGCGGCTTCTAAAACGACGTGAAGAACTGAGCATTCTTCGTGCTAACGTTGGTAAACTGAATATCGAGATCCTCGAACAGAGCGAGTTCAAAATCAACGAAGACACTGGGCTACCAGTTTCCCAAATTGAATGGACTCCCAAGCTGGCTGAATCGCTCCAGAACCTGCAGAGTGAATTACAGCCACTGGAAAATTTCCTGCGTGATGTGATTGAATCAGACCTGCCGACCGTCGGCAAAGACATTTTTAATTTTGAAGAGGCTATTCCGCAGCGCAACCATCAGGCAGAAACCCTGAAAGCTTTATTCACTGCGGAGCAAGAAAGCATCTGCAGCCTGTTGAACATATCTGATATCGACAAATCAATTTTTGACACCTCAAAATTGGCAGGCTTGTTAACTGAACTAAACGACGATCACAAGAAACTTGAAGGGCGACTAACTGCCTATCTTGTGAAACTCAACAACCTGCAGGAATCATTCAATAGCCTTCAGAACATCGCACCTGGCAATATTGATCCGCGAGAGTTGGCACGCCGCTTGAGAGACGATGTGATCCTTGCTTCACAAAACCTCGTTGCCGACCTTGGTGACGATGTGCTGGTTTTGCAACTAATACAGGCTCAAGCACGAACCGAAAGTGTTTTCCTGCCGGAAGTTGACATTTCACCTGAGATCGCATTCGAAATTGCAAGACGCAACCGCCGAGACTATGCCAACGCAAGAGCAGCGCTTGTCGACGCATGGCGGCAGATTGAGGTCGTTGCTGATGATCTGGAAAGCGATTTGAACGTAAATATCCGTGGCGGAATCGGTTCCACAGATATAAATAACACCGGACTCAACAAGACAGGAAACCTGGATATTGCTCTGCAGTGGGATGCACCCATCACAAGGCTTGTCGAACGCAACAATTACCGCCGAATCCTCATCAACTACGAACAGAAAAAGCGAGACTACTACCAATTCGAGGACGCTATCTGGACGAGCCTGCGAGCAGAAATACGACAACTGCTACGTGATCGATTGTCGTTCGAGTACGGTCGCAAGTCGGTTGGAATCGCAGCCGACCAAATTGAACTGAATGCTGATGACAGGGATTTGCGAGAAGCATCGCCCCGAGCCACCACCGGTGCCATTGGTAATGAAGCCAGAAACACGATTCAAGCTCTCACCGCATTACTCAGAGCACAGAACTCACTTCTAGGGATTTATGTCAACTACGAAGCAGTGCGGCGAACGCTGGACCTTGACTTAGGAACGATGGAACTAACACCGGAAGGACTATGGATTGATCCGGGAAAAATCTCACCTGAGACATTGCTGCAAGATCCGGGAACCACATTGGATGGCTTAATTGATTGTGGATGCAATGACTGTGGATTGCGTTACAACCCGCTTCCGCGTGAACCTGAATTCTCCGCTCCTGTCTATAAAATCAGCAATGACCAACCCATCACTCTCGACGGCATGCCAATCGAAGAACTGCCAAGCTTGGGACAGGAAGCCGAGGAATTACCGACCAAGGCGATGCCACTGCAAACACCAGCATCAGCCGACATGCCATTGCCCGCTGACATGCCGGCACCCAACGTGAATGGGCCAACGCTCAGCAATCCCTCCGTCGGTGGAGCAACCCTGCCCGATGCCGAGGACGCAAAACTTCTGAAACAAGAACAGGATACGGCGACGGTACCCGCAGCCGACGCCAATTTGGATTCACTGCCAAACTCGGAAGGATCTGGTCTCAATTCACCGATCATCCCCGAGTTGAGTCCGCCAAGTAGTAACCAGTGACGTGCGGCACCCTTGCTCCTCGAGCAGGTCAACCACGCGACAAATCGAACACTATCTCAAACGTGCTTTTCGCTGGGCAGGCCTTCCGCTCAGAAGGTTGGATGGTCAC
>CAXGRW010000155.1:0-9566 GCA_964012125.1 uncultured Rhodopirellula sp. | reverse complement strand
AGTCAATCTGGCCGATCGATGATCAAACTGAAACCCTGCTCGATGGAGCGCGGGCCGGTGATTCTGATGCGGTCAATAAGCTTCTGGAGAAGCACCGACGTTCCGTTCGTCGGCTTGTTGAGATGCGATTGGACCGCAAAGTTCAACAGCGTGTTGACGTAAGTGATGTCGTGCAGGATGTGATGGTCGAAGCAAGCGGTAGGCTCGAAAAATACCTCGACGATCCAGTCATGGCTTTTCACCTCTGGATTCGACAGATTGCTTGGGATCGAATCATCGATACCTACCGAAGACATCGTGTCAGTGCGAAACGCAACATGGATCGCGAGCAACCGATAGCTGTTCCAGCGGGCTCAGATCAATCCACCATGGAACTTGCAGTTCAGTTACGGGACCCTGCTCTGACTCCCGCCGCAGCTGCGACTCAGCGAGAGATAGCCAGTAAGGTCGAAGGTGTCATCGAGTTGCTTAATGAGCAGGACCGAGAGATCATCTTGATGCGGCATTACGAACATCTGTCAAATCTCGAGATCGCAGAAGTTCTTAAGCTGAACCCACCGGCGGCAAGCATGCGTTATCTGCGTGCACTTCGGCGTCTAAGACAACTTCTAGCTGAAAATCACATCGAAGCTCCAACAGAGAACTCACTGTGACCAGCAACGCGGCGGCACCAGATGACGAAGAGCGTCTGGCCGTGATCCTTTCGGATGTTGCCGATGCGGTTTGCCAAGGCGAGATTGTTGACCTGGAAGCCGTTTGCTCAGAGAACCCGGAACTGTCCGGCGAGTTGCGTCGACTTTGGGGGGCTCTGTTGGTTACGGATACGGCTGGAGCGATAGCCGACGAAGGCCTCAGCAGCGTGTCGGATACTTCCCGTTGGAAAAGCTTGACGCTTCCCACAACGATTGGCGACTACGAGCTCATTGAAGAGTTGGGTCGTGGTGGCATGGGTGTCGTGTTCCGAGCGAGGCAAATCAGTCTCGACCGTGAAGTCGCAATCAAAATGATTCTGCGGGGACGTCTTGCGAGTGAAGCAGATTTGCAAAGGTTTCTGGCCGAAGCATCAGCGACGGCGCGTTTACAGCACCCCAACATCGTCCCCGTTTATGAAGCGGGTGACATCGAGGGGCGTCCCTTTTTCAGCATGCAACTGGTGGTGGGCGAAACACTCGCCGAACGGGTGATCAACCAAGGACCTTTGCCTCAACGTGAAATTGCGACGATCGTAGCTGCAATCGCGAGAGCAATTGGATTTGCCCACGAGCAGGGGATTCTGCATCGCGACCTTAAGCCGAGTAACATTCTGTTAGCGACAGATGGAACGCCGTTGATCACGGATTTTGGGCTAGCCAAGCAGAGTGATTCGGATGCAAGCCTTACAAGAAGTGGCATGTTGGTGGGTACGCCCGCCTACATGTCGCCGGAGCAGGCGGGTGGTCGTCGGAACCTGATTGGTCCTGCCAGTGATGTGTATTCGCTGGGTTGTGTTCTGTATTTCGCTCTGACTGGCCGCAGCCCATTTGTATCGGACTCTCCGATGGAAACGGTAATGCTGGTAGTCGAACAGGATCCCATTGCTCCCCGTACGCTGCGTCCGAAAATCGATCGTGATCTTGAGATGATCGTAGTGCGTTGTCTTCAAAAACCGATTGACCTACGCTACGCCTCTGGCGAAGCACTTGCCCAAGATCTCGAAGCTTACCTAGCTGATGAACGCGTCGCCGCCCGCAGTGGTCGATTTAATCAGGTGCTTGCACGCGTCTTTCGGGAAACCCATCACGCTGCAGTGCTCGAAAACTGGGGAACACTCTGGATCTGGCACTCGATGGTTTTACTGATTGCCGGTTTGCTGACATGGCAAATGGACTATTTGGGTGTAACCCAGATTTGGATGTACGTGGCCGTTTGGACACTCGGCTTAGGAGCATGGGCAGCGGTGTTCTGGAAACTCCGGCAACGCATGGGACCGGTCACCTTTATCGAGAGACAAATTGCTCATGTGTGGGGAGCAAGCATGGTGGCCATTGCGATGCTTTTCCCAATAGAACGTCTGATGCAATTTGAGGTACTCGCCCTATCACCGCTGTTGGGCGTGATCTCCGCGATGGTTTTCATTATCAAAGCAAGCATGCTGAGTGGCGTATTTTACATTCAGGCAGCGGTTCTACTAATCACGGCTCTGCTAATGGCAATCCAGCCGGACTATGCCCACCTGATCTTTGGCGTCGTATCAGCTGCCTGCTTCTTCATTCCAGGCTTCAAGTATTCTCGACGCCGTTTGGCAGCGCCCGCAAAGTGATCAAGGACAGTTCAGGTCGGCAATTGAGCCTCAGCAGGTGAGTGCCACTCAGCCCACGACTTACATGCAGGGTTGTAGGAGTTCGGTAGAAATCACCTGCGGCGAAGCGACTCCCGTGATAGCTGGGGGCAAGGATGGGTCCCGCAAGAGGCAATCGCCCTTGCCCACCATGGGTATGCCCCGCCAGCATCAATGAAACATGATGTCGCCGAGCCCACCAAAACTGATCGGGACTGTGGCTCAGTAGGATCCTGAACGCAGAATCATGCTCGGTTGGGATTTGCGGGCGAATGAACCACGGGAATTCATTGCCGATCAGCATTCCGTCGACTCCTGAAGCGAGTGGAACCCGTAAACTGCGACCACCCAAGTCAGTCCAGCCCGCTCGGCTCATCGCTTCTCTGGTCTGACGTGAATCAACAATTCGCGTGTCATGATTTCCAAGTACAAAGAAACAGCCATCACGACAGTCGACAGGTGAAAAGATATCAACCAACCAATCCACACAGATCTGCTTGTCAATGATATCACCGGTCAATGCCATCAGATCCGGCTTCCACTGCGCCGCGCGAAGCACGGCATAGCTGGCAAAATCAGGATGGATATCTCCCGTCAGGTGGATATCTGAAAGATGAGCAATCCGATAACCATCTAAGCCTTCTGGTAACCCGCGCACGGGCAGATCAATCTCTTCAACCGACAATTCCAAAATTTGATTCCACGGCAAGTGCCTGGCTATTTTACACTTGGACGTGAGAGCCAATTCGTTGCCAGTTGTCGACTGCACGTCGATTGTTTCGACCCGCCGTTCCGCAGTTACCCACTCAAGTTTGAAAACTGGCCGCCAGATTACCCATGGGATACCAAAAACAACCCAAGCCGCAAAACATAAATAGGCATAGCAGCTAATCAACAGAGGTGGCTGAACTGGTTGGCCCCAGACAAAACCAAGGATGAATTCATAATAGAAGAAGGTGATTAACAGTGGACCCAACAGAGTCCAAGCAAGCAGCACCTTGGTAATTCTTTTCAAGGTCCAGCGTGGAATGGCCGTACCGTTGATGCGATTATAGATCGCAACATTGAGCCCAAAATGTCCAATGAGGACTGCAAGAATGACGAGCCAGGGTAGCGGGAAATCCATGCAATCTACAGGGCTTTGGGACGCATGAAATGTGTCAATTCAAGCGATGTTTCAGAATCGAAATCACACCATTCTGAATTGGTCACTTGAAAAACCGCAATCGCGGCCGTCGGCATATCAACACCCTTCCCGGCAAGCATGCTTGCTAGGTAAGCCATGCCTGGGTTGTGAGCGACAACCATCAAGGTCTTTGCACCTGAAAAACCGGAACGTATCATCGACACGATGGTGTCAGGTGATGCCAAATACAGCGAATCGGCGGATGACCAACTAGGTTCCCCTGACCAGGCTTGCACCATCAATTCAACGGTTTCGCGAGTACGCTCAGCACTGGAGCAGAGAATTTGATCAGGGATCAATTCATTTTCTGCCAGCCATTGTGCCATCAGCGGCGCATCTGCCATCCCACGCCGATTAAGTGGCCTATCGTGATCGGACAACGAATTGTCACCCCAATCACTTTTTGCATGCCGCATCAGAACCAAGCGGCGGCCCTCACCAACAGTCATACTCTTCTTCCCCTTGGCCATCTTCAACTGGTCCCTAACCGCTTATACTGAAGTGAAAATGCTGCACCTTGCCCGACTCGTTTCCCCGTTCCGCACTGAAAAAACCATGAGCCTTCGCCTCAGACGCCTAACGAGTACAGCAATTGCCAGTCTCGTATCAATCCAAATCCTCACTTTTTCATGCATGGCTGATGACTGGCGAGGGTGGATGGGAAATTCTCGGGACGGAGTGTACCGCGAAACCGGAATCATTAACGAGATCCCCGAAACCGGCCTGCCAGTCAAATGGCGTATCCCAATTTATAGTGGATACGCAGGCCCTGCTGCAGCCGACGGACGCGTATTTGTATTTGACTATCAGCAAACTGCAGGAGATGCGTTCAACAATCCGGGAGAGAGGGCGAATTTGAATGGTAGCGAGCGGCTGGTCGCTCTGGATGCCGCATCCGGAAAAATCCTCTGGACCCATTCCTACAAATGTCCGTACAGCGTCTCTTATCCGAATGGCCCACGCTGTACGCCAACCGTCGATAATGAACATGTATTCATCTTGGGAAGTGAAGGTAATCTGAAGTGTTTACAGGTGGCCGACGGTAGGGTTGTTTGGTCACGCAGTCTAAAAAGTGACTTGGAGGCGGAGGTACCAATCTGGGGATTTTCATCCCATCCTTTAGTGGACGGGGACCTGCTCTACACGATGGTCGGTGGTGAAGGGCAGGGTGTCGTCGCATTCGATAAGCGGACGGGTGATATTCGCTGGAAGACACTTGATTCAGAAGCGGGTTACTGCCCCTTATCAATCATCGAGGCTGGCCAGACACGACAATTAATCGCGTTTAATCCAGAGGCTGTTGTCAGCCTGAATCCAGAAAACGGAAAGCAAAACTGGAGTATTCCCATGCAACCCTCGTATGGAATGTCGATTGCCAGACCGATGGTGGAAGGCAACCGAATGTACGCCAGCTCGATCCATAACGAAGCTGTGCTCATCGAATTATCCGAGGAAGAAGCAACGGCAAAGGAATTGTGGCGTGGCGAACCTAAAAGTGCAGTCCACTGTGCTAATGCCACTCCCCTATTGATGGATGGGATCATTTATGGAACGGACTGTGTTGAAGGCTGCCTGATTGCAGTGGATGGAAAATCAGGCTCCCGATTATGGAAGACGTTTGAAGCAACACAGCCTGCAGAAAAACGATTCATCAAACATGGAACAGCATTCCTGACTCGGATCGGTGATTCCAATCGTTTTCTCGTGATGAGTGAAACCGGTGATCTTCAAATCGCAGAATTAAGCAAGAAGGGTTACACCAGCAGGGGACGATTTCACGCTGTCGATCCAACTGCCGAATGTTTTGGCCGATCCGTTGTGTGGAGCCATCCGGCCTACGCAAATCAAACTGCCTACATTCGAAACGACAAGGAAATCGTGGCTGTCGATCTTGCACGCTGAACCACCGTCGATTCGATGGTTCATGCCGGCAATGCCAGCTAACAATCAAACGCTTTCATTTCTTGTCGACATCAAAAATGCTGCGAGATTCCAATCCGTCATTTGACAACAACAGGTGCGGCTTCCAGAAGGCTGCTGATCAGCGGCAACAATTGCTTCTTACGACTGACGACGTTATCGAGTTGGTACAGTTTTTCTTCCAATTGCGGATAGTTAATCTCTTCCCAACCGTCTGGCTCGCGGCTCATCAATAACAAGCTTCCATTGCTACTGATATCCGTAATGAGCAAGGCTGAGAATTCGAGATTACTGGCTGAGGCCAATGCCTCGAGTGCGGAAGCCATTTCGTCTTTCCGCTGCCAAAACAGATCGAACCCAATTTCCTCGATTTGAGAGATAGAAAATCGACGACCGGAATCATGAAATTCTTTGCAATCCTCACGTACCACTTCGGCTGGCGTACACGAGCGCAACGCTGACCCGACTTGGAAAAACTCACCTGCGTACTCATGCAGATCGACTTCACAAAACTGCTGAAGCCACTCCAGGCAATCCCGGTCTACATCAGTGGTTGTTGGTGACCGTAACATCAAGGTATCACTAATCATTCCCGAAGCCATGCAAAGTGCGATGCCTGGCGTTGGATCAATTTTTGCCTGCCGATACATGCGAGCCACCAAGGTACAAGTTGATCCAACAGGCTCCATCGTCAAGCGAATGGGACGGCTGGACTTCAAAGAACCGCCCAGACGGTGATGGTCCAAAACCTCCACAATGTCTGCATCTTCAGCACCCTGAACTGCCTGAGATAATTCGTTGTGATCCACCAGCACCAATTCCTGCTGCGGTGGATGAACCAGATCACTCTTGCTGAATACACCGACCAGTGCACCACCGTCAACGATCGGAAAAATGGTCTGGTTGGATCGGAATATATGATGCCGAACCGCCGCAATTGGCATCTTGGCAGGCACGGTCATGAAATTCGTATCAATGATCGATGAGATATGCTGCGCCGCCTTGATCCGCATGGTCGTCGTTGCAGTGTCATACGGACTGTTGATCACCGTAACATTACGAGCCTCTGCCAGCTGCATCAGGCCACTGGACAGTTGATACCCTCCCGTGACGACTAATGCCCGCACCCCCATTTCAAGGGCCGGTAACTGGATGGTTGGACGATCGCCGCTGACGACAAGCAAACGCTCGGCTGGAAATCGCATCATCCGCTCGGTGAAACCACCGGCACTCATCGCCCCGACCGTCAAGACAAAGTCATCTGTCTGATCAGGATTGACTGCGTGCTGGAACTCCCCACCAACAACCGCATTGACCTTGTTCAAGGTGCTACTGAGTTCTCGTGAGTGCACTGGATCAACACCGCCGGCAAACATGAGCTCCAGCAAATCGAGCAGCGAGACAATCCCCATGAGCTGGTCACCATTATCAAGCACGGGTATCGCCCGCAGACCCCCCTCCTGCATACGCTGGTACACGTCATAGAACACTTCATCGTGACGAGCCACAATAGGGTTGTGTGTGCAAACATCCTCGATCTCAGGACGAATATCCATGATGATCCGAGGGGCTTGGAGACCCGCTTTACGTAGCGCGAACTCTGTTCGCTGGTTTGGAGTCCCGCAGCATGCTGCGACGGCGTCAGGTCGGGTCGTCGCACACAAGAAGTCTGCATAGGCAATCGCACTGCAGATTGCATCCGTGTCGGGATTTTGATGACCGAAAACTAATAGAGAAGACATAGGTACCGGATGCCAGCATCCGTGGCTGTTAGTCACAATGAAGAAGGAAAACCAAACGAGTCAGCTTGGCTACCCGTGAACGACTCGGAATACCTTGATCGTAGAGAGCTTTGCCTCCGCGACACAATCATCCTGAGTCCGCAATATTCTTATCGGTTGAACAGAGCCTCTGCCGCCTCCAGAATTTCGTTCGGTTCACTCATCCGTCCATCGCCGCTAGCACGACAGCTGAGCCAGCCCGAGGAAGGTCCAACAAAGTGACAACCATCTTCGCGAAGACAGGCCACATTTCGTTGTACTGCGGGCTTATTCCACATCGAATCACTCATCGCAGGGGCCAGCAGAACCGGACTTGTCAGCTGCAAATACAACGTGCTAACCAGATCATCCGCCTGCCCCAGAGCAAAGCGGGACATTAAATTCGCGGTAGCCGGCGCAACGATCATCAGATCGCACCCCTTCGCTAGCTCGATGTGGGCCCCCAAAGGGTGCTGCTCCGGTTGGAACACCTCAGTTGCCACACTTTGCCCAGACAGGGCAGAGAAAGTTGATACGCCGACAAAATTGAGTGCCGACTTGGTCAAAGCCACACGCACCTCGTACCCGCTTTGCACGAGTCGACTGCAGAGGAACGCCGACTTGTAGGCAGCGATTCCACCACCCACAGCGAGCACAATCGCTCGCCTGGTGTCACTCATGATTCAAGCTCCCAGAATCCCGCCATTCAGAATTCAGGATCACGGAATTCAGGATCACAGGTCAGAAGCTTCGATTTCTGGTCCCTCAGCCGCGGCGATTGTCGCATCGAGGTCAGCTATCTGCTCAACTTCATTGTCCATATTCAGCACAATCTTGTCCTGAACAATTTCTTGAAGCACGATCGACATTTTGTCGTGAGTATCAACATTCACCAGAGCGCGACTGCCCTGATTGAGTTGGACTAAACGCTTCTGAATGAGGGTACTCAGTTTGAAGCGGCCACCAACTTTGTTGACGATCTCTTCTTCTTTTAGCTCTTCGAGCATGGATGACTTTCCTTCTGATCTTTCAATATTTGGCAGATCTCGTCGACGGCTAGGTCGACGGACCCGTTGATGACTTCAAACTGATATCGATGCATCTGTTGCATCTCATTGTGTGCTGTTTCCAGACGTGCACGAATCGCTTCTTCGGTCTCAGTACCCCGCGAACGGAGTCGATGCTCAAGTTCCTTCATACCGCCGGGGTGTATGAACAGAGTAATTGGCGACAGCGAATTATCGTCCATCAATGCCAAGGCACCCTGAACATCTATCTCCAAAATAACCCAATTCCCCGCTTTCAGACCAGTGGTTACCTGCTCCCGAAGCGTCCCGTACCAGCATCCAAGTCCGAAAACCTCCTTACATTCGAGAAATCCGCCAGCTTCACGCCGCTGTTGAAACTCCTCGTCTGACAGGAAAAAGTAGTGTTGCCCGTGCTTTTCACCCTCTCTGGGACTCCTCGTCGTCGCCGAAACACTTAATTTCAGCGGCAAATCACATTCTTCCAACAAATGACGCACAACGGTCGACTTCCCAGCACCGCTGGGCCCAGAAAGGATAATCAATCGACCTGACGAACCATCACTCATGAACGCTCTCCAACTGCCAACAACCCCTCTTCTCCTGTCAGAGACACTTGTTCTGATCCACTATTATTCGAGATTCTGCACAAGTTCTCGCATCCGCTCGATCGCGCACTTTATCTCCACCACGTGTGACGAGACTTCGGCATCCGCTGCTTTACTTCCGATTGTGTTGGTCTCGCGGAACATTTCTTGCAAAATGAAGTCCAGCTTCCTTCCCATCGGCTCTCGAAGTTCTGCTTCCTTTCCGGCTAGAACATCATCGAACATCTGCAAGTGACTTCCCAAACGCGTTATTTCTTCACTGATATCCACTCGATCAGCATAAATCTGAACTTCTCTGAGCAGATCGACCGTCTGCACCTGCTGATCATGTTCCTGCAATACCCGCTGAATCTTCGATTCCAGGCGACTTCGGTAACTCTCTACTGCCCGCGGGGCAATCTCACGCACGCGTGCCAAACGCTCTGCGACGATCGCACAATCAGCTGTGAGGGTCTCACCCATTCGACCTCCCTCAGTCAGACGCATCTCATCCAGATTTGATATGGCTGAACGAATCACCCCCTCAACAAAAGCCCAGAGTTTCGCATCATCCCGCCGATCTTCACGAACTGAGCCAATCACACCAGGCAACGTCATCAAAGTTGCCAAATCCAGTGTCGGACTCAATTCACCATTCAGCTGGACTTCTGCTAATTGATCAACGTAGGCCTGCAATGCCTGAACATCCACTGATGGCAGGCTCTCCGATGCAACACGCCGCCAGCCAACGGTCAGGTGAACTGTTCCCCG
>CAXGRW010000154.1:0-9575 GCA_964012125.1 uncultured Rhodopirellula sp. | reverse complement strand
ATGCTTGGGTCCTCGCATAGCTTGCTTCACCGCCTGGCTGAATTTGCAATCTTTGTGCCGCAGGTGAATTGGCGGCACCAGGCATTGCCTCCAGATAACCGTTGATTTGTGATTGAATCAGTTGAGCAGTTTCGAAAGACGCGACGTCATCTTTGATCACGAACGTGATTTTTCCATTGGCTTCAAATGCGGTTTTCACCGTTGCTTCCATTTTCGCACCACTTTCAATCATCGCCTTGGTTACGGGTCCATCAAGCCCCAACCTGAGTTCACCCTGTGCCATCGCATAGACGGTGGGGTTATCGGCTCTGGGTCCGAGCAGAGGCGTTAACATCAAGACGCCTCCCTCAAGACTTTTTGCCGAGATCGCAGTAACAGTCACATCAACCAAGTCGCCCTGCAGAGCGCCAAATCGCGGCACCTGCGCGGTGACAAAGACCATCGCAACATTCTTGGTGTCACCCAACGACTTGACATCGAGTTGGCCGTTCCGCTCAAGACCAATAGGGCCCCCCATCAATTGGATCATGCGACTGAGTGCCATTGAGGTAGCCGATGAGTCCGAATCGCCAGTCCCGCGCAACCCGGTCACCAAACCCCATCCTTGCAAGGTGTTGGTCTCCTGCCCTTTGACGCGGCAAATCTCGCCCAACAAACGCACACCATCTTGACAAAAGCATGATTTACTCTGCAAACCAAACATCGCGAGGACGAGCAGAAAGATGGATAAACGCTGGGGTCGAAATGTCATCATACATCCATAAAGATTTGATTTGGCTGAGTACCGCATGCCCTAAAACGGGCCAAACCGATCGACCCATCGCTGCAACCAACCCCGACTAACACCGTCTCTCAACTGACCCTGATCTTCTTTTTTGATTTCAAGATCAATCAAGTCTTTGCTGAGTACCACATTGTCAGGACCAATGTCGATAGCACGACAGATACCCGTCAACGAGGTTTCCCAGAGATTGTCATTGATCCGGATGTGCTTACGTGCCTCAAGCACCAAATTCCCGTTTGGTCGAATATCCACGACGGTCGCAGCAATATTGAATGTCATCGATTCCCGCGATTCGACGGACGCATCCGCTCGATAATTCGATTGTGACTGAAAGGCAACACCGGGCTCACCTTCGACCATCGGGTGCGGAATGAATCTGAAATTGATGACTTGGATCCAGTCATTCACAATGGCGTCAAACAGCGTGCGCTTACGGTTATCGATGTTTCCCTCTGCCATGACACGAGTGATTTCATCCACACGTATGGTCACAACATCCTGTTTCTGAAAAACCCGCAACGGTGGTGCGGGCTGGTAGGTCCAGCTTGCGTCGTTAAGCATTACCGGGGGGGTGTTTGCATAGCCAAATCTGACTTGGGGCGATTGCACTGGGGCAGTCAATTGTGAGGGAGCTGTTCGCTGGTCTGCGATCCCTACCGGTGGTGGCTGCGGTACCTGCAAAACATTACTTAGCTGCATGGGTGGTTGCCTTCCGACCAAAGGGCTTAAGGAACCTCGCGTGTTTTGCGTTCTGAGTGGCGCTGTCAAACGCATATTAGCGCTCGCCTGCATCACGGGAAGCGTCGCAGGAACTTGCCGCCCCGGATGGGCCGCTCGCAGCAATGAACTCTCCTGCGCAACAGCAGCCCCGGAGCCTATGCCAAGGCTCGCGACAACGACTACGCAACAACAGGCAATTTTCTTCATCACAATCATTTCCGACGCTCCTCCAATAAGTTCCCAACTTGGGGTGGACGACTCAGGATCTCAACAACTCCCGAAGAAACGACGCGGGCAAATTTACGCTTGCGAGGTCGAAGGGTTTCAACCTCAACAAGCCCGTTCAACGGTCCATCCTCAAGGGCTTTTGCAGCTGTCGTGATAACAATCCCAGCACCGACGACTCGCAAATCCAGCAAATCACCACGACGCACTATCGTGGGCTGCCTTACATCGCTTCTCAAAATCGGACGATTCAAACGCAGTGACTTACTCACTTCCATTCCCACCAACTGCTGCAACGAATCAAATTGCTTCTCATCGACCTCTCCCAACTCAATCGGGATCAAATGAAGGTCCTGGAGAGCGAGACGATGACCACGCGGGTAACTCTTTTTCGGAGCCGCCACTACAGGCTTGGCAGTTAGATGCAAACCCACAATCAGATCAACCGGGCCATCAAGCCCACGACCCTGAAGTCGGAACTTGCATAATCCCTCGCGAAGGCTGTGCAGACAGGTCACGGCTTCGACACCCGCAATCGATTCAAAATCTTGATACGCTTCCTGGCGAGGCGACTCGAGAAAGCCTTGAAGCACCTGCCACGACCCACCGGCCTCGGCAGCTAACATTTCCGGACCCAGCCCGGTCGCACTTGCAAGCGTGACAGCTTCGTCTCTGCTCACACGCCCCCTGCCCGGAAGGTGCGAGCTAACCTCGATTTTCCCAACCTTCGTCCAGATTCCAACGTCGCCAGATTGTGCCTCGACGGTACCATCCGACTTGATCCGTATGTCCTGAGCGTCGTTGGGAATATTGACTACAGGGCAAAGGGCCATGCTTGCACGCTCACTTGCGAGCACAAGATCACCATTGACGTCGACATTCAAAGCTCCCGCAGGCACATAAGCCGGCTCCCTAGTTGTTGGGTCGGTCACCTGAACAAAACCAGTGCCAAGAATCGCGACATCCAGATTACGTTTGGTAGGACGTATTTTCTCAACTTCTGCAACTTGAAATTCGTATCGATCGAGACGGTTCTCTCCGGACGATAAAAATGCAGACACGATCCAGCGTTTGACTTTCAATAAATACTGGCGATCAACATTCGCGATTGATCGCTGCGTCGCCAATTTCGTATTCGCACCATCGAGCGGCGAAGTGGCAGAGGCTCTCAGAATTTCCGGAACCGAAGCAATCTTTGCTGACTCAGCGTGGTGCTCAGGGCCGGCCATTGCCGTTGGTTGAGGTTTTGCGTGACCGGATTGGCAACGAACATTGATTTTCTGAGGGCCGATCCAACGAATTAAAACGGGACTCTTGTGACTGCTATGGATGAAAGGCTCCAATCGATCTCGCTCGATGACCATCTCAGTCCCATCCACCGGAACGAGGCCAATCCCCAAACGGGCAATCCGACTCCAGCCAGGCATATCTGAAACCACTGGCTCCACGACATCACCCAAACGGATCAGGTTTGATGCGAGTGCGACATTATTGCGTGAACGAAGCGTCACGACAGTCAATCGTCGATTTACCTCCCCCACGTTGTAGTCATTTTCAATAAGCCGAATTGCATCACGTTCAATTGCTTCCTGTGCAGACGTCTCGCCGATCAACGCAGCGAGAAGTACAAGACATGCAAATCCAGCAACAAGGAAGCGCAAAAGAGCGTCTCGCCGACGGGTGGACTTACGTGAAAATGGTGACAAGATCGGCAACGTGGCAAGCCTCGATATCCTAAACGATGCATCCAACCAAAACAGTCAGACATATCCTGTTAAAAAATGCTCTAGAAACGACGAAGATTAGAAATATTTTGCATGATCTGGTCGCCAGCCTGGACCGCTTGGCTATTGAGCTCAAAAGCCCGCTGAGTGGTAATCAAATCAATCAGTTCCTGTACCGGCTCGACATTGGATGCTTCCAACGACCCCTGCACGATCTGCCCATAATCTTCTTCATTAGGATTCCCCGTTGCCTCGGGGCCCGATGCATCTGTTGCCAGATACATGTTTTCTCCATTCTTCAAAAGACCGTCGGGGTTGATGAATTTGGCGAGCTCGATTTGGCCCTGAACCACCAACTCTGTTTGCCCGGGAATTCGCACTTGAACCTCTCCATTTGGAGTGATCACAAGATTTTCAGCATCTGGAGGAATATTGATGGGCGGATCAAGTCGCCGACCCGTTTGAGCGGATCCGATGACCAGATCTCCATCCGCGTTGATGTCGAGGTTTCCGGCCCGGGTGTACATCGTTTCCTGACTGGCAGGATCGACTACTTTCAAATAACCATTACCTTGGATCGCAACATCAAGCTTGCGATTGGTCTGTTGCAGCGTGCCCTGTTGCTGATCAGTCTGCGTACTCGTGACTCGCACACCGGTTCCCACTTGAGTTCCAACAGCAGTCGGCGTTTGTGTTGCATCCAATGCCCCTGGATAAACTTCTGCCCGATAAAGCAGGTCCTCAAAGTTTGCCCGGTCCTTCTTGAACGCCGTGGTGTTGATGTTAGCCAGATTGTTGGCAATCACATCAAGCTTCGTTTCCATTGCTTCCATGCCGGACGCAGCGGTGTACAGAGTTTGAACACTCATTTCATTTCACCTGTCAGAGTTAGTCGTGATTTTCCGGTATGGTTACGAAACAGAGAACGTGATGCCGAATTTTTTCAACGAAGCCGCCATGGCTTTACTTCAGTACCCGACCAATCAAAGTTCCCATGACAGAATCCTGATTCTGAATCATTCGCACGTTCGCTTCGTAAACGCGAGATGTTTCAATCAACTCCATCATCGCACCGGTGGGACTCACGGCGGATTGCTCAAGCATCCCCGCTACTACCTTTCGTTCGCCACGCGGTACAAGGTCAAAGTCGGCTAGAGGTTTGAATTGATTCCCGCCCAGATGTGAAACATCACCCATGCTTTTGGGCTTGCCGAGCATTAGCTCCCAGACGTTCTCGCCCTGACTGATCCGCCCTTCTGCCCCGACGGCATAGGACTGGTTGGGGTTGAGCTGGATGGACTTTCCGTCATTTCCCAGCACGTTCTGTCCTGACTGGTCAACTAACATGCCTCGGGAATCAAACTGAAAATCCCCAGCACGGGTCAAAATTCGATCGCCTTCTGGTGACTGAAGAACAAAGAAAGAGTGAGGATCCTGAATGGCAAAGTCAGTTTCACGCCCCGTCGTTTTCATCGGACCCAAAGCAAATTCTGTTTGAGCTTTCTGGATCGAGACGCCACCGCCGATGTCATCGGCCCCGCCCAAACCCGGCGGAACGTCCCCTTCCTCGATCAACTCTGCAAATCTTGCCTGCAGAATGGTTTCCTGTGGCTTGAAACCTGGCGTATTAACGTTAGCCAGATTGTTACTCAGCATTTTCATCCGATGGCTTTGGGCGTGGGCACCGGATGCCGAAAGATAAACGCCATATGGCATTAAATTGCCTCCGAGCGGATTAAAAAATGACTTACGCTCCTCTCCGTTAACAATTCGCAAGAGCATGGCACAAGGTCAGTCACCTTCGAGAAACACCACAGATGCCAGACAGAATCTCGCAAAGGCACGTGGATTGGCTCGTTTACGTGTACTTTCTACCGGCTCAAACGTCGCTGAACGCATCTTCCTGCTCCGAAAGTCCCAACCCATAGCCGCAATCCACAGGCCCCTCTTCTGTTGGCAGCGCAGCCCCCCTTGCTCTATTTTTCACTGCCGAAAATCCAGCCTTGCAAATCCAGCACCAAAAAACCGATCTGAAAGGGAGAAGTCAGCCCAGAGTTGCCCATCGGAGACGCCAACGGCGAGAATCAACAGGTGCCGCCCATGTGGGGGTCGCCCATTTTTGACAACGAACATAGACTTAAATAGTGGCGCGTCGCAGACGGTCCGAAAGAGTTAGTTCGATTTCACGATAATGAAGATGCCCAGCGAACAAGATATTTACGAAGAACATGTCCTTGACCACTACGAAGACCCCTACCACCGTGGGCCCTTCGGCGAGGCGACCCATGCCCACGAAGCCAGTAATCCGCTCTGCGGAGACGAAATTCACATCGATTTGAAGCTAAGTGCCGACGGAAAGGTGACCGAGGCCTGGTTCGACGGTGAGGGCTGTGTGATCAGCCAAGCGTCCGCGTCCATGCTGATCGAGGTCATTGAAGGAAAGACACTCGACGAACTGCAGGAATTCTCCGCCGAGGATATGCTTGCCTTGTTTGGTCCCAAGCTCACGCCAAATCGGCAAAAGTGCTGCCTGCTATCGTGGCGTGTCCTGCAAAGCGCGGTGCACTCCCCCATTGATCCAAATGACGACGATCAGGAAGGGCCAAGTTTCAGCGGCCCTAGCCTGAGCGAGGAATCATGAGTTCCTATCCCCCCCCAGAGATGCAGCCGAAATGCGCTCAGCCCGAGTGATCCAACTCTTCTTGAATCAGCAAGTCGATTGCGAGCATCCAAAACATTGCCGGACGCAGATTTGAAATTGGCACTCAACTCGCAAGCTTTCGTATAACGACTTCGCCTCACAACCGGCACTGACCGAGCTTCCCGCCGAATACGACTACCACTACCCGAAAGATGAGACACTGCGGTTAGCAGCACGACAGCCAAGCTACTGAGCTGTTCCCTTGAATCTGGTTTCCCCACTCGATGAGTCGGGAACGATAAGGTGCTCACGTCAACTTACGGCGTGAGCGAATTTAAAATCTCACCCCGAACCCACCATTGCGGCCCGATGCCGAGTTTAACTCACTGCCGAGACGACTTTCCAATTTTGAAACGTCCCGTACACAACGGAACACCGCTGGCGTTCCTCGATAACGCCGCCAGCACTCAGCGACCGCAATCAGTGATCAATACGATCTCTGATTGTTACGAGAGGTACTACGCGAACGTGCATCGAGGCATACACACGCTCAGCGAAGAGTCCACCGAACGTTACGAGCGCTCACGCAAAAGTGTCGCAAGATTCATAGGTGCTAAGCACGATCATGAGGTCATCTACACGGCTGGGGCGACGGCCGCCATCAACACGGTTGCCCGCACTTGGGGCAGGCAACACCTGAGTTCAAGCGACACAATTTTGCTGACCATTGCGGAGCATCATGCCAACATCGTGCCATGGCAACAACTTGCTGCCGAGATTGGCTTCAAGGTCGAATATCTTCCCTTGCAAGACGACTTTCAAATTCAAACGGAGGCCGTAGAGGAAGCTCTCGAACGGTACCAGCCGAAGTTGTTTGCGTTCACAGCTGCCAGCAATGTACTGGGCACCTCTTCACCCGTCACAGAGTGGACAGCGTTGGCCCACCAGCAAGGAAGCACAGTATTGGTCGACGCTGCACAGTCAGCACCCCATCAACCGCTGAACGTCCAAGCGTGGAATACGGACTTCCTTGTTTTCAGCGGACACAAGGTTTGTGGGCCCACGGGGATTGGTGTACTGCATGGCAAGGAGCACTTACTCGACGAGATGCCGCCGTTTCTCGGGGGTGGTGGCATGATCAGCCGTGTAACGACTGAAGGTTTCGAGACTGCCGCCTTACCTGATAAGTTTGAAGCGGGCACGCCACCGATTGCGGAAGCCATTGGCCTAGAAGCAGCAGTGGAGTACCTCGGGGAGGTCGGGCTGGAAAAGATTGAAGAGCACGAAAAGACACTCGCCAGACATGCTGAGCACGGATTGCGACAAATTGAGGGTGTACGTGTCATCGGGCCCCAGTCGGGCGAAAAGACAGGGATTGTCAGCTTCGTCCTGAGCCATGCGCATGCCCATGATGTTGCACACACGCTAAGCGAGCGAGGCATCGCCGTCCGAGCGGGACACCACTGCACAATGCCACTGCATCATGCACTAGGACTGGCAGCGACAACACGAGCGAGTTTCTACCTCTACAACACGATGGAAGAGGCAGAACTATTGGTCCAGTCGGTAGCTGAAATCCAGAAGAAGTTCGCGCCCACGGGAAGACGAAGACGCCGTCGAAACGAATAGGCCTAATGACGACAACGCGTTCCGGTGTCGAAGGTAGCAACACGCCGCGACCGCAAACGTCGCTTATCCGTGACACCCTGAACAACCGTGACGGCCTACAACAGCACTGAAAAGGCCAATTTAGGCCGACGAACGAACTGTGATTCAATCAGACTCCACGTTCTGCCTCTTCAGGCAAAAAGACAATTTCGGACTCTCGGGTGGACACCCCAAAAAAAGAGATAATTCGGAGAAAACCAAAGAACAACACGATCAATGACCAGCCGCTACTGAACCTTCATAAAATGAAAAAGTCCCGCCAGCGAGATGCACTGGCGGGGCTTTTTTTGATCATTGCCATGGGCAAATCCAGATGGAGCAAAGCCCCAACGCGTTAAATGAAAGCGTTGGCACCCTACCCGCGGCACTCCAGCCCAAAGTAGCCACCGAGCCGAATCGAGCTGGACTAGAGGCGTCAGCGATGGTCAAGGGTTCTACAAACACCAGATTCATGATGTCGGTGCGGCCTCAGGTTGCATTCATCACCAGCGGCTTTACTGCTTCATTGCTTTACTGGGGGCACATCGATTTCTTGTTGCGTCGTTGAGTCAGTTCCGTCATCGCCATTGGTCTCAACTGCGAGACAAACCAGTTGTTCGGCTCGCGCGCTACCTTTGCCCACTCCAATCCTCAAAAACAACTGGCTACCTGAAATTGCTGGACTGGCGTAACAATCATCCCCCAAGCGATTCTGTGCGATTGGCACGTATTGTTTTCCTGCCTGAAAGACGAAAGTATCACCGTTCAAATTCGGCACCATCACCGTTCCATTGACAAGAACAGGAGACGCACTGAAGTTCCCCCCCAATCGTTTCTTCCAAAGCTCCTCGCCAGATGCACCATCCCAACAAATGGCCACTCCTTTGTCGTTGACGGTAAGCAACCTGTCATCGACGACTAACAGCGATGGCTCATACGTCTTCAAATTGTTCGACCACAGACGCTGACCATCCGCCGACAGACAAATCGTTTCTGACTCAGGATAGCCACCACTCGCAAAGATACGTTCGCCGTCTGAAACAATGGTGCCGCACGTTGCTTCAGCAATGCAAGCAGTTTGCCATAACAGCTCACCCGTTGCAGGATCATAACTGGCTACAGCATCGTTGCCGCTGATCAGCAACTGATCCCGCCCACCAACGCGAACCACGATGGGACTCGAATAACTGTCGCCACTATCCCGACCAACCCGCCAAACAATGCTGCCAGTTTCACTATCAACGGCAGCGAGATAACCACCTCCACGATTGTCCGCAGCCACAATCACAAGTGACTTGTACAAAATAGGCGAGGGAGCATACCCGAACTTGGAAACAAACTTACCAACTTCACGCTGCCACAAGATTTTTCCATTCAAATCGAGAGCCGTTACAGTGATACCGCCGTTGTTCAGCATCGCGATGTACAAGCACTTTCCATCACTGGCGATCGTACCATTCGCGTTGGTCGCCTTACGATGCACCGATCCCGTGGCCGGAAATCCGCCCTCATGAAGCACGGTCTGCCAACGCTGGGAACCATTTTCCCGTTCATAACAAAGCACTGACTGAATCTGCTGCTCATCGTTTGCCGTTGCCAAGAAAACAGACTCCCCAACAACGATGGGCGAACTATGACCACGCCCCGGTATTTTTGACCGCCAAAGCACATTGCTCGCGTCATCCCAGGTGGTGGGCACATCACCCTCTGTCGCAACCCCATCATTCGCTCGACCTCGCCAAGCACTCCAATCGCCTGGAGCCAACGACCACTCCGAGTCACGAATCTCGATTCCACTGTCGCCGATCGAGACCGACTCGACGGGGTTCTTTCG